>NZ_JBEZGQ010000639.1:0-4956 GCF_040650095.1 Actinoplanes sp. NPDC048791
ATCCGGGCGGCCCGGCCGGGGTCCCGGGCGAGCCGCGCCTGGGCCAGGCGATCGCCCATCCGCCACCGTCCGAACAGCAGGAACACGCCGACGAGCCGCAGCAGGATGGCGGCGAGCAGCAGCACCCCGGCCGCGATGAGCGTGCGGTTCAGCCCCGGCTCCGGCTCGGCGGCCAGGTCGTCCAGCACGAAGCTCAGCTGCAACCCGATGTACGCGAAGACGAACGTCTCCAGCAGGAAGTCGACGACCGGCCAGAAGGCGTCCTCCTGCAACCGGGTCCGGTAGGCGCCCGGATACTGGTGCCGCGGGTCCAGGGACGTGTTCACGCTGATCAGGAAGGCCGCGGTGACGACCGCGATGATGCCGGAGGCCTCGACCTGCTCGGCCAGCAGGAACGCGGTGAACGGCACCAGCAGCACCAGCGTGGTCTCCAGCGTCGGATTGGCCAGCCGCTTGCGCAGCAGCAAGGTGGCCGCCGTCAGCAGACCGCCGATGGCCGCACCGAGCGCCGCGTTGCGCAGCAGCTCCAGGGCCCCGGCGCCCCAGCTGGTGTGCTCCCCGGCGACCGCGCCCACCGCGATGCTGAACAGGGTGAGCGCGGTGGCGTCGTTGACCAGGCTCTCCCCGGTGAGGATCGAGGTGACCCGGCGGGGCAGGCCCAGCTCCTTGCCGTGCGACACGGTCGTGATGGTGTCCGGCGGGGCCAGCACCGTACCGAGCACGAAGGCGGCGGCCAGCCCGATCGACGGCAGCAGCCACGAGGTCACCACCCCGAGCGCGCCCGCGGTCAGCACCACCAGCAGCACCCCGAGGTCGATGATGCTCCGCAGGTTCTGCCCGAACGCCGTGGCCGAGGCGTTGCGGGTGGCCGAGTAGAGCAGCGGGGGCACCACGATCGCCAGGATCAGCTCGCTGTCCAGCTCCAGCCGCGGCACCCCGGGCACAAAGCTGATCCCGGCGGCCAGCGCGACGATGATCAGCCCGGGCTGGACGCCGCGCCGGTGGGCCAGGGCGGACACCGCGATACCGGCTCCGATGATGAGCAGGATCTGTACGCCGTTCATGATCGCCAGGCTAGTGGCCGGGCCCGCCGGTGTGACGTACTCCCTGGATGAGCGATCGCGTGGCCGAGGCGGCGCCGGTATGCTGGTCGGCGGGCCGTGACTGGCGCGTTCGGATGGGCCAACCATCGGGGAGCGGCCCCGTGCCGGACGACCGTTCTCCGGAGACGACCTGCCGTGCGCCTGGGCCTCTTCACCTGTGATAGGGAGGTCCGATGTCTGCACTGAACGCCGAATCGACCGCGTTCCGCTCCGCCCTGGAAGCGGTCCGCGCCGTCGAGCCCCGCATCGCCGACGCGATCGCCAAGGAGCTCACCGACCAGCGTGAGTCTCTCAAGCTCATCGCCTCCGAGAACTACGCGTCCCCGGCCGTGCTGCTCGCGATGGGCAACTGGCTCTCCGACAAGTACGCCGAGGGCACCATCGGCCGCCGCTTCTACGCCGGCTGCCAGAACGTCGACACCGTCGAGTCGGTCGCCGTCGAGCACGCCAAGGCCCTGTTCAACGCGCCGTACGCGTACGTCCAGCCGCACTCCGGCATCGACGCCAACCTGGTCGCGTACTGGGCGATCCTGGCCGACCGGGTCGAGGCGCCGGCACTGGCCAAGGTGCAGAAGCGCAACGTCAATGACATGACCGACGCCGAGTGGGCCGAGCTGCGCGCCGCGTTCGGCAACCAGCGGATGCTCGGCATGAGCCTGGACGCCGGCGGCCACCTCACCCACGGCTTCCGGCCGAACATCTCCGGCAAGATGTTCGACCAGCGCAGCTACGGCGTCGACGCGGCCACCGGTCAGATCGACTACGCGGCGCTGCGCGAGTCGGCCAAGGATTTCAAGCCGCTGGTGATCGTGGGCGGCTACTCGGCGTACCCGCGCAAGGTGAACTTCCGCATCATGCGGGAGATCGCCGATGAGGTCGGCGCGACCTTCATGGTCGACATGGCCCACTTCGCCGGCCTGGTCGCGGGCAAGGTCTTCACCGGTGACTTCGACCCGATCGCCAACGCGCACATCGTCACCACCACGACCCACAAGAGCCTGCGCGGCCCGCGCGGCGGCGCGGTCTTCTGCCAGCCCGAGCTCTCCGACCAGGTCGACCGGGGCTGCCCGATGGTCCTCGGCGGCCCGCTCGCCCACGTCATGGCGGCCAAGGCGATCGCCTTCGCGGAGGCCCGCCGGCCCGAGTTCGCCGACTACGCCCAGCGCATCGTCGACAACTCGCAGGCCCTGGCGGCCGGCCTGACCAGCCGCGGCGCCACCCTCCTCGGCGGCGCCACCGACAACCACCTGGTCCTCATCGACGTCGACAAGTACGGCCTGACCGGCCGCCAGGCAGAGCAGGCGCTGCTCGACTCCGGCATCGTCACCAACCGCAACGCGATCCCGCAGGACCCGAACGGCGCCTGGTACACGTCCGGCATCCGGATCGGCACCCCGGCGCTGACCACCCGGGGCCTGGGCACGGCCGAGATGGACCAGATCGCCGAGCTCATGCACACGGTGCTGAGCAGCACCAAGGCCGGCGCCTCGAAGGCGAAATTCGACCTGGACGCGGCGGTCTCCGACCGGGTCGCCAAGCAGGCGACCGAGCTGCTCGCCGACTTCCCGCTCTACCCGACCGTCGACATCTCCTGATCCTGCTTCGCCGCCCGTCGGACAGCCGTTATTGCGGCTGTTCGACGGGTATGCGGCGGGGATGACAGATCAACCGAGCGATCAGACAATCGGCGGCCTCGAAACCGTGCACACGTTCGACAGCGGGCCGATGCCCACCGGCGTGAGTGTCTCCGCGAGCGGACGGATCTTCGTCAACTACCCGAAGTGGGGCGACGAGGTGCCGTTCACGGTCGCGGAACTGCGCGACGGGACCGCCGTCCCTTTCCCCGACCAGACGTGGAACAGCCCGTCCGGCGACGACGATGCGAAGGCCTTCGTGTCGGTGCAGAGCATCGTCGTCGATCCCGCCGACCGGCTCTGGGTGCTCGACACCGGGAGTCCGTTGTTCCAGCCGACCAAGCCCGGCGGCCCCAAGATGGTCTGTGTCGATCTGAGCACCGACACCGTCGTGCAGACGATCGTCTTCGAGCCCGACGTGGCGCTGCCCACGACCTATCTCAACGACGTGCGGTTCGACCTGCGGCGCAACGTCGCCTACATCACCGACTCCGCCGATCAGGGCCCGAACGGCATCATCGTGGTCGACCTGGCATCCGGTACGGCCTGGCGGAAGCTGCACGATCATCCGTCCACCAAGGCCGAGCAGCCGCCGGCCTTCCTGCCCGTGGTCGAGGGCGCACCGTTCCTGGAGCGTCCGGCCGACGGCCCGGCCAAGCCGGTGCTGATGGGCTCGGACGGCATCGCCATCAGCGCGGACGGCAGCCGGCTCTACTACTGCCCGCTCGCCTCCCGGCACTGGTACAGCGTGTCGACCGACGCTCTGGTGGACCGCTCGGCCGGTGCTGACGAGGTGGCCGCGACGGTGGTTGACGAGGGGGACAAGGGCGGCCTCTCCGACGGGCTGGAGACCGACGACCAGGGCCGGTTCTATCTCACCAACTGCGAGCACAACGCGGTCCTGCGGCGGTTGCCGGACGGCACGCTGGAGACGGTGGTGCACGATCCGCGGCTGCTCTGGCCCGACACGATGTCGGTCGGCGCGGACCGGCACCTCTACGTGACCGCCAACCAGCTGCACCGCCAGGCCAAGTACCAGGGCGGTACGGACCGGCGCCAGTACCCGTACTCGCTGTTCCGGGTGCCGATCGACGCCGGCCCGGTCAGGCTCGTCTGACGATCCGGTGCAGCTCGACGCCGGTCAGGACCCCGTCCGACACGGTCGCCGTCTGGTACGTCGCGTACGGCTGGCGGCGCCGGTCGGTCGGGGAGCCCGGGTTGAGCAGGCGCAGGCCGGTCTCCGCCGTGGTGTCCCACGGGATGTGGGAGTGGCCGAAGACCAGCACGTCCGTGTCCGGGAACCGGGCCGCGCAGCGCTGCTCGCGGCCGGTGGCCTGCCCGGTCTCGTGGACCACGGCCAGCCGTAGCCCGTCCAGCTCGGCCCGGGCGATCTCGGGGAGCCGGGCGCGCAGCGCCGCACCGTCGTTGTTGCCGTAACAGGCGATCAGCCGCTTCGACCGGGCGGTGAGCTCGTCCAGCAGCGGGACGTCGACCCAGTCGCCGGCATGGACGACGACGTCGGCCGCGTCGACCGCCGCCCACAGCTCGGCCGGGAGGTCGCGGGCCCGCTTCGGCAGGTGGGTGTCCGCCATCAGTACCAAGCGCATGACGCCACCCTAGAACCCTGGAGAGCGAGGAAGCGCTTCCCGCAAGAAGGGCCGTCGTGTCCCTTTTAGTCCTTAAGAGGCTTACGAGCGTCTTACAAGTGCAGGCTCATTCGGGCGCGTCGATCCGGCGGTGAGAACCGTTATCCAGAGCCGATTTTCCCGTCGGGGCAGGGCCGCGGAAGCAGCTGCGGCGGGGACGCGCCAGGACCCTATCAGTGCACGTCGGAACCGGTTCCGGAACCACCCGGCGGGGCGGCCGGCCGAGCCTCTCGGAGAGCTTCCGTGCAGCTAGAACGGTTGCCGACGGCAAAAACAGCTCCGGAAACCTCGCCGCCGATCCTTTGACACACAGCCGTAACGAACTTAGCGTCCAGGAAACAGTGAAGCGCTCTCTTCGACCGCTCCGGCTGTCATCCCCAACGGGCGCTTTCCCCGGCTCCCGCCCCTCGGACGCGTGACCCCCGCGCCCGTACCGCTGTGTCTAGGAGAAGCAATGGTCATCCCCGCTCCCTCCGTCGCCCCCGCCGGGCGGTCGCGCCGCCGATGGCGGCTCGCCGCCACCGGCGCCCTGGTCGCCTCGGTCGTCGCCGGCTTCGGCGCGGTCACCGCGCT
>NZ_JBEZGQ010000640.1:0-4955 GCF_040650095.1 Actinoplanes sp. NPDC048791
GCCCGCAAGGTCTCACCCACATGACCGGGCTGCGGTTCGGCTACGGGACCAACGGGTTCGCCAACCACCGCCTCGCCGACGCGCTCACCGTGATCGCCGGGCTCGGCTACACCGGCGTCGCGCTCACCCTGGACACCGATCACCTCGACCCGTTCGCCCCCGGTCTGGCCGGGCGGGTCACCGAGACCGCCGACCAGCTGCGCGACCTGGGCCTCGCGGTCGTCATCGAGACCGGCGCCCGCTATCTGCTCGACCCCTGGCGCAAACACGCGCCCACGCTGCTGCACGACGATCGCAAGCTGCGGCTCGACTTCCTGCGGCGGGCGGTCGCGGTGGGCGCGGACCTGGGTGCCGAGGCCGTCTCCTTCTGGGCCGGGGTACGCCCGGACGACGTCGACGAGCGCACCGCCTGGCACCGGCTGGTCGACGGCTGTGCCGAGGTCACCGAGGCAGCCACCGCGGCCTCCGTGCCGCTCGGTTTCGAGCCCGAGCCGGGCATGCTGGTGGCCGACATCGCGGACTGGCGGCGGCTGCACGCCGAGCTCGGGGCCCCGGCGATGTTCGGCCTCACCCTCGACATCGGACACTGCCGCTGCCTGGAGCCGATGCCCGTGCCCGACTGCGTGACCGCGGTCGCCGGGCACCTGGTCAACGTGCAGATCGACGACATGGTCCGGGGCGTGCACGAGCACCTCGAGTTCGGCACCGGCGAGATCGACTTCCCGCCGGTGCTGCGGGCCCTTCGTGAGAGCGGTTACCGAGGCCTGGTCGCCGTCGAACTGCCCCGGCACTCGCACGCCGCTCCGGCCGTCGCGCGCGAGTCCCTGGCCTTCCTGCGAGCGGCCGACGAGGAGGCGCGATGACCGCCTGCACCGAGCATCGCCGTGCGGGACCTGCCGACGGCCGGGAACGCGAGGGCCGGGGCATCGCAAAGGAGGCTCTGCCATGACCCTTGACGACCTGCGCGCGGCGCTGGCCGCCGTACCCGGACGGGACTGGCTGGACGACGCCCTGGCCCGCGTCCGCACCGACCCGGACGCCGCCGGGCCGTTGTTCGCCCGCGCCGAGCGCAAGCTCGGCCGGGAGCCGCTGGCCGACGACAGCGCCTGGACGGCCGGGCGGGCCGGGCGCGTCCTGCTGCTGGCCGAACTGGCCGACCCGCAGCGGATCGTGACCCTGTACCAGCAGGGGGACGCCGCCGAACGGCTCGCCGTGCTGGCCGCCCTGCCGCTGCTGGACATCGGCGACGCCGGGGTGCCGTTGCTGCACGACGCGTTGCGCACCAACGACACCCGGCTCGTCGCCGCCGCGCTCGGCCCCTACGCCGCGCACCTGGACGCCGCGACCTGGCGCCAGGGCGTGGTCAAGTGCGTCTTCATGGGCGTCCCGCTCAGCGCGGTCGACCGGCTCGACGATCGGGCCGACCAGGAACTGGCGGCCATGCTCGGGGCGCTGGCCACCGAACGCGCCGCCGCCGGCCGTCGTATGCCGGACGACGCGCTCGCCCTGCTCAACCGGCTCACCGTCGCCAACACCTCGAGGAAGCAGGCGTGATGCGCATCTTCGACCCGCACATCCACATGACCTCGCGCACCACCGACGACTACCGGGCGATGGCCGCCAACGGCGTGCAGGCCGTGGTGGAACCGGCGTTCTGGCTCGGGCAGCCGCGCACCAACCCGGGCTCGTTCGCCGACTACTTCGACTCGCTGATCGGCTGGGAGCCGTACCGGGCGGCCCAGTTCGGCATCCGGCACCACGCCACGCTGGCCCTGAACCCCAAGGAGGCCAACGATCCGCGCTGCCGGGGCGTGCTCGACCTGCTGCCGCGCTACCTCGACAAGGACGGCGTGGTCGCGGTCGGCGAGATCGGCTACGACTCGATGACCCCGGCCGAGGACGAGGCCTTCGCCGCCCAGCTGGCCCTGGCGATCGAGTTCGAGCTGCCCGCGCTGGTGCACACCCCGCACCGCGACAAGGCCGCCGGCACCAAGCGCACCCTGGATGTGGTGGCCGAGTCCGGCATCGAGCCCGGCCGGGTCGCCGTCGACCACCTCAACGAGGTCACCGTCGGCCTGGTCCGCGACTCCGGCTGCTGGATGGGCTTCTCCATCTACCCCGAGACCAAGATGTCGCCGCCGCGGATGGTGGAGATCATCAAGGCGTACGGCACCGAGCGGATCCTGGTGAACTCGGCGGCGGACTGGGGCCACTCCGACCCGCTGCTCACCGTGGAGACCGGTAAGGCGTTGCTGGCCGCGGGCTTCACCGCCGACGACGTGGACCGGGTGCTGTGGCGCAACCCGATCGAGTTCTACGGCCAGTCCGGGCGCCTCGACCTGTCCGCGACCGCGCCGGGCCCGTCCTTCGCCGGCAGCTCGATAGCCCGCGGAGGCAGCTGATGCGGCTGCGTCATCGCGACGGGCAGACCGTGCACCTGTCCTACTGCACCAACGTGCACGCCGCCGAGGACCTCGCCGGCATCCTGGAGCAGCTCGACACGTACGCGGTGCCGATCCGGGAACGGCTCGGCACCGACGTGCTCGGGCTCGGCCTGTGGCTGGCCGCACCGGTCGCGGCCGGGCTCGCCTCCGACGTCGCCGACCGGCAACGGTTGCGCCACGAGCTCGACGTACGCGGGCTGGAGGTGGTCACCCTCAACGGGTTCCCGTACCAGGCGTTCCAGGCGCCGGTCGTGAAGCACGCCGTCTACCAGCCCGACTGGAGCACCGCGCAGCGGCTCGCGTACACCCTGGATCTGGCCCGGGTCCTCGCCGACCTGCTGCCGGCCGGCGCCGCCCGGGGTTCCGTCTCCACCCTGCCGCTGGCCTGGCGCGACCCCTGGAACGCGGGCCGGGCCGCCGACTGCCGGCACAACCTGGACGAGCTCGCCCGCTCGCTGGCCCTGCTGGACCGCCAGATCCGGGTCGCCTTCGAACCCGAGCCGGGCTGCGTCATCGAGAACACCGTGCAGGCGGTGGAACTGCTAGCCGGCGTCTACACCACCCGCCTCGGCGTCTGCCTCGCGCACCTGGCCTGCTCCTGGGAGGAGCCCGCCGACGCGCTGCGCCACCTCGCCGACGCCGGCCTGCCGATCGTCAAGGTGCAGGTCTCGGCCGCGCTGGCCAGTGCCGATCCGCGCGCCGACGCGGCCGTGCTGGGCGAGTACGTCGAACCGCGGTTCCTGCACCAGACCAGGGGCCCGCAAGGGCTGTCCACAGACGACCTCGACGAGGCCCTCGCGCTGCCCGACGGCGGTGACCAGCCCTGGCGGGTGCACTACCACGTGCCGTTGCACGCGCCGCCCGTACCGCCGCTGCAGAGCACCGTCGGGGTCCTCGTCGACTCGCTGCGGCTGCTGGTGGGCGGGCCTGAGGCGTTGTGCGACCACTTCGACGTGGAGACGTACACCTGGCATGTTTTGCCGCCGACCTCGCGCCCGCACGGACCGGCCGAGCTCGCCGCCGGGATCGCGTCCGAGCTGTACTTCGCCCGGGCCCAGCTCACCGCGCTGGGTCTCACCGCCGATCAAGGAGTGACGTCGTGAAGCCCGTGGTCGTCCTGGACGTCGTCGGCCTGACGCCGCGGCTGCTCGAGCACATGCCGCGCCTGGCCCGGCTGGCCCGCACCGGATTCCAGGCCCCGCTCGGCACCGTGCTGCCGGCGGTCACCTGCTCGGTGCAGTCCACCTTCCTCACCGGCACGCTGCCCGCCGAGCACGGCATCGTCGGCAACGGCTGGTACTTCCGCGACCTCGGCGAGGTGCTGCTCTGGCGGCAGCACAACGCGCTGGTGCAGGGGGAGAAGCTGTGGGACGCGGCCCGGGCGCGCCGGCCCGGCTTCACGGTGGCCAACGTCTGCTGGTGGTACGCGATGGGCGCCGACGTGGACTGGACCGTCACGCCCCGGCCGATCTACCACGCCGACGGGCGCAAGGACCCGGACTGCTACACGTACCCGCCGGAGCTGCACGACGAGCTCACCGCGAAGCTCGGCACCTTCCCGCTGTTCAGCTACTGGGGGGCGAATGCCGGGCTGCCCTCGTCGGCCTGGATCTGCCGGGCCGCCGAACAGATCATGGACCGCCACCAGCCCGACCTGACCCTGGTCTACGTCCCGCACCTGGACTACGACCTGCAACGCCACGGCCCGTCCTCGCCGCAGGCCGCCGCGGCCGCCGCCGAACTCGACGTCACGCTGGGCCCGCTGCTGGACGCCGCCGCGGCCCGGGACGCCACCGTCGTAGTCCTCTCCGAGTACGGCATCACCGACGTCTCCCGCCCCGTCGACATCAACCGGCTGCTGCGCGCCGAGGGCCTGCTGGAGGTGTACACCCAGGCCGGCATGGAGTACCTCGACCCGTGGCGATCGCGGGCGTTCGCCGTCGCCGACCACCAGATCGCCCACGTCTACGTCCGTGACCCGGCCGACATCCCGGCCGTGGCCAAGCTCTGCGCCGCGCTGCCCGGGGTCGCCGAGGTCCTCGACGCCGGCGCCCAGGCCGGACACGGGCTCGACCACGCCCGCTCCGGTGAGCTGGTGCTGGTCGCCGAGCCGGACGCCTGGTTCACGTACTACTACTGGCTGGACGACGCGGCCGCCCCGGACTTCGCCCGGCTGGTCGAGATCCACCGCAAGCCCGGCTACGACCCGGCCGAGCTGTTCTTCGACCCGGCCGGTCCCGGCGCCGCCAAGGGCCGGGCCGCGGTGGCTCTGCTGCGCAAGAAGGCCGGCATGCGGTACCTGATGAGCGTCGTGGGCCTGGACGCCGGCGCCCGCGCGGTCCGCGGCTCGCACGGCCGGCTGCCCACCGACCCGCGGGACGCGCCGGTGCTGATCTGCTCCGACGCCTCCGCCGCCCGAGGTCAAGAAGGTGATCGTGGGGCAGGACCGGCTCATCGAGCGGCTGCTGACCGCGCTGCTCGCCGGTGGGCACTGCCTGCTCGAAGGCGTGC
>NZ_JBEZGQ010000641.1:0-4949 GCF_040650095.1 Actinoplanes sp. NPDC048791
CACGCCGGCGTTCGCGGGCCCGCTCGGCCCGCATCCGGGCCAGCAGGGTCTCGATCCGCGCGGGGCTCGGCCGGCTGCCCGCCGGCACCGTGACCGGCAGCGCGTTCTCCAGGGACCGGAGCAGTTCCGGTACGGGCGCCAGCCGATCCAGCTCGGCGCGGCACTCGTCGCAGCTCAGCAGGTGCGCGTCGAGCCGGTCGGTGTCGGCGTCGTCGAGCCCGCCCAGCAGGTAACCGCCGAGCAACCGCCGCAGCTCATCGTGGTCGGGGCTCATCGCAGCACCCCCATCTCCTCGAACGCCTGCCGCAGCGCCCGCACCGCGTAGTAGGCGCGCGACTTGACCGTGCCCTCGGGCACCGACAGCTGCCGGGCGGCGGCGGCCACGGTGTGTCCCTCGTAGTACATGGCCTGGACCACCGCGCGGTGGTCGGCGGAGAGCCGTTCCAGCGCCTCGGCGACCAGCCAGCCCTCGACGAGCTGGTCGACGTTGTCGGCCGACGGCACCGACGCGACCGCGGCGTCGTCGGCGACCAGGTGCGGGCGGCGCTGCTCGGCCCGCCAGGCGTTGGTGACCACGTTGCGGGCGATGGTGAGCAGGTAGGAACGGGTGCGGCCGGGGTCCGGGTCGAGGTGGTCGATGTGCCGCCAGGCCCGTAGCAGCGTCTCCTGGACCAGATCCTCCGCCTTGTGCCGGTCGCGCACGTACCGCGAGATGAAGCTGAGCAGGACCGCGTAGTGCTCGGTGTAGAGCGCGGTCATCAGCTCCTCGTCGGGACTCACCCGTCGCCTCATCCGCTGCTCCCTCGTCGGCCCACCACCCCGTTGTACCCCGGGCCCGGGTGGCCGGTTCGATCAGCACCGACAAAAGCGCCCGGCCCTCCCACCTGGGAGGACCGGGCGCCGCGGCGCTACGGTGTCAGCACTTCACGATCGGCTCGGACTCCGGGTCCTTCGGGTCCTTCAACGGGTATTCCGGGCCGCCGTAGCGGAACGTCGTCGGGGTGCGCAGGCTGCCCGTCCACGGGGACCAGTACGGCTCGTCGGGCTTCTCGATCTGCACCGGGGGCACCGGGTTCTCGAGGTTCACCTTGTACTTGGGCCGCATGTCCAGCTCGAACCCGACCGTCGGGCCCTTGGTCATGCTGATGCTGCCGATCCGCGCCGCGTCGCCGTCGCTGGCCGGCTTGCCGTTGCCCATCTGGGTGCAGGGCGTGAGGCTGGGCGACGCCACTTCGCCGAACCACTGGGCCAAGCCGGCCCGGGTGAACCGGCCCTCCCAGTTCTTGTCATGGAAGTAGCCGATGTACTCCGAGTTGTAGGCGATCCACCAGGCGTTGCCGTCGTGCATGATGCCGAACCGCTTCGAGGTGCCGACCGGCAGGGTGTCACCGGGCTTGACCGTCTTGTGGATCTGGGTCCATTCGCAGGCGTTGTAGCACCGGGCAACTCCGTCCTTCCAGTAGAAGACGAAGAGGTGCGGGTCGTCGTCGCCGTTGACCGAGCGGTCCACGGTCCAGCCGACCTCGACGGTCTGCTTGCTGTCGGCGGAGCGCACCGCCAGCTCGGCCAGCGTGTGGTAGTCGCCGTCGACCAGCTTGGGCTTCTCGATGGTCAGGTTGGCCCAGGTGCCGTCGGTCTCGCCGGTCTGGGCGCCGACCGCGTAGTGGAAGTTGACCACGCGGTCCGCGGCGGCCGCGGCCTTGACCGTGCCCACGGTCGGCGGGGTGGGCGGCACGACGGTGGTGCGCGCCGACTTCAGGAAGGCACCGTTCGGGCCCTGGCCGCCCTTGGGGGCATACTCGCGCGTCGGGGTCACCGCACCGCTGGTGTCCGCGGGGGCCGCGTCCGCACCGGCGGCCGCGACGGCCTTGCTGCTGGCGCCGGCCTTGGCCTGCTTGAGCCGCTTGGGCTTGGCGCCCCAGGGCAGCAGCTTCGGCGGCGTGAGGATGGCTTCGCCGGCCGCAGGGGCCTCCGGCGCGGTCTCAGCGGTCGCCGGCGCTGTCTCGGCGGTTTCCGACGCTGCTTCGGGCGCGGTCTCGGCGGGCTCCGGCGCGGTCTCGGTGGTCGCCGGTGCGACGGCGGCCGCGGGAGCCTCGGCCTCGGTCGTCTCCTCAGCACTGGCGTTCAGGGTCCAGACCGTACCCATCGTGCCGACAACGGCTACGGCTAGGCCGGCGGCGAGCAAACCGCGGCGTGAGTTCGACACGTGTCCGTCCTCGTTGTTCGGGGGGCTCGGAGGCGGTGGGCGAAGAACCTCCGGCACCGGCTCTCAGCGGCGGAGCTGACCATATAACGTTCTGAATACCCGCCGCCCCCGTCGAACGGCCTTTCCGCCTGAACGGCTGAGTCCGATCGCCGATCCGGTGAAACATCGGCCGAGTTCATCGACGGTGTGTGTTCGCGCAGTTGCTCAGGGGCAGGTTTTTGACAACCGTTCTGAAAGAAGCAAAGCGCCGCGAGGCTCTTTCGGGTATCGCACCGCCGGGCGGTGTTCCCGCAGCACCCGAACTGGACGGCGAAATACACCCTCTGTCCTGAGTCACGGTCGGTAAACGTGAATACCGATTTCAAGATCGCTTTTCCCGTTGCCGGAGAATGACCATTGCCACCGGCCCCGGATACAGGGCATGAATACCATCTGCCCGGGTTTGCTACTGGTGCTGGCGATCATGTCCAATTTGCTGGGCGGCCGGGTCGGGCACCGCCGCGCCGCGGCCCGCCGCCAGCTCGGCGAAGAGCCGTTCCCAGACCTCACGCACGGTGCTCATTGAATACCGGCTGCTGTCCGCGCGGGCGGCGGCGCCCATGGCCCGGCGCCCGGCCGGGTCCTCGATCAGCCGCATCATGCCCTCGGCCAGCGCGTCGATGTCCTCCGGCGGCACCAGGAGCCCGTTGCGGCCGTGGTCGATGATCTCGCCCGGACCGGTCGGGCAGTCGAAGGCGACGGCCGGCACACCGGCGGTGGCCGCCTCCAGCAGCACCATCGGCAGCCCCTCGAAACGGGAACT
Organism: Actinoplanes sp. NPDC048791; assembly: GCF_040650095.1. NCBI lineage: Bacteria > Bacillati > Actinomycetota > Actinomycetes > Micromonosporales > Micromonosporaceae > Actinoplanes > Actinoplanes sp. NPDC048791. Next base: position 3,009 of record NZ_JBEZGQ010000641.1, read on the forward strand.
GAGCACGTACCCCGACGAGGCCGCGAGCTCCTCGTCGAGGCGCCGGCTGGGCCCTTCGAGCCGTACCCGGCCGGTCAGGCCCAGCTCCTCGATCTGCGCGGCGAGCTGGTCCCGCTTGGCGCCGTAGCCGAAGATCCGCAGCTGCCAGTCCGGGTGCCGGGCCGCGACCGGGGCGTACGCCGGAATCAGCAGGTCGAAACCCTTCTGCCGGACCAGCCGGCCGGCCGCGACCAGCACCTTGCTCTCCAACTCGGCCGGCGGCAGCGGCCACGGCGGGATGCCGTTGGGGATCCGCACCACCCGCACCGCGCTGTCGCCCAGCGCCGCCCGGTAGGTGTCGCGGTCGTGCTCGGTCAGCACCGCCACGGCGTCGAGCCGCGGATAGGCCCGCAGGATCGCCGCTCGCAGCCGCGGCTTGTAGGTCTGAAGGTTCATGTGGTCCTGGGCGATCCGGATGAGCCGGCGCGGCCCGAACCAGGCCGACAGCAGATTGTGCGCGGGACGCGTGGTGATCAGCACACCGTCCCGGGAGGACCGGAAGTACCGGATGATCGTCAGGTCGACCTGCGGGTCCCAGCGGCGGTAGCGGGAGTCGTGCCGGTGCGGCAGCGGGTTCTTGAAGCGCCGGGCCTTGTTGAGCAGGCGGCTCTTCTGCCCCGGCCGGTCGCTGCGGCGGTCGCCGGACTCGCGCAACTCGGTCAGGGGCACCAGCCGGACCCGGGGGTCCAGGGCGAAGACAGTCTTGTCCCCCGTGCGGTACACGCTGGCGATCTCGACCTCGTGCGTCTCGCACAGCGCGTTCGCCTGATTGAAGACGGTGCGGATCGTGCCGCCGCCGCCATAGGCGTTGTGCAGCAGGTACCGGATTTTCACGTCAGCAACGTAGCAACGATCGCAAAATGTTTCGTACCCGTCCGCGGACCGCCCCGCACCGAATCACCGCCATGGACGTTGCGCGGGAGCTGATCGCCGGCCGCTACCGGCTGCTGGAGATCATCGGCGCCGGTGGCATGGGCCGCGTGTGGCTCGCCGACGACGAGCTGCTCCGCCGCCGGGTGGCCGTCAAGGAGATCGCCACGCCGGTCGACGTGAGCGCCGCGCAGATGCTCGACGCCCAGCTCACCACGATGCGCGAGGCGCGGGCGGCGGCCCGGCTGGAGCATCCCGGCGTGGTCGGCGTCTACGACGTGGTGTGGCGCCCGGACCGCTCGTGGATCGTCATGGAGTACGTCGAGTCGCGATCGCTGGACGCCGTGCTGCGCGAGGGCCCGCTGCCGCACCGCGAGGCCGCCCGGATCGGCGTGGGTGTGCTGGCCGCGCTGCGGGCCGCGCACGCGTCCGGAGTGCTGCACCGCGACGTCAAGCCGCACAACGTCCTGCTCGCCACCGACGGCCGGGTGGTGCTCACCGACTTCGGCCTGGCCAAGATCAGGGGTGTCGAGCAGGGCGCCGAGCCGTTGCTGGGCTCGCCGTACTTCGTCGCGCCCGAGCGGCTGCGCGGCGACGAAGCCGGCGAAGCAGCCGACCTGTGGTCGCTGGGCGCCACGCTCTACGCCGCAGTGGAGGGTCAGGCGCCGTTCCAGCGCTCGACCACGACCGCCTCGCTGACCGCGCTGCTGACCGAGCCGCCCGACCCCGCCCGCTTCCCCGGCCCGCTGAATCCGATCATCGAGCGGCTGCTGCACAAGGACCCGGCTCAGCGGTTGCCGGCGGCCGACGCCCAGGCCCGGCTCCAGCGGGTGGCCGACCGCGCGGTCGGCGACATCCCCAATCGGGTCCCACGGCAACGCACGCCGGCTCCGCCCGGGACGTCCGCGCTGGGCATGGCGATGATCCTCGACCGGATGAGCCCGGACCGGCCGGCCCGCGACCGCATCGCCCGCAGCACGAAGGTCGCCCTGGTCGCGGCCACCCGGTAGCGCTCCTCGGCCTCGGTCACCG
>NZ_JBEZGQ010000642.1:0-4943 GCF_040650095.1 Actinoplanes sp. NPDC048791
GAGAACGCCTCGACCGGTACGTGCTCGCTGGTGAGCGTCGGGGGAACGGGCAGCAGGGCGAATCCGGCGAGCAGCCGCTCGGTGGGCAGCAGGCCCTCGCGGGCGGGCCCGCAGGTGGAACACGAACGGAGGTGCCGCTCGATGCGCTTGCGCCAGAACGGGCTCGGCACCCCGTCCCAGCCGGCCACGACGGCACTGAGCCGGCCGCAGCCGGGCACGGCGTCGAGGGCCGCGACGATCGAGCGGGCCGTCTCGAGGTGGTCGCGCATGCGCTGCAGCCGTACGCCGGCATGCGCGATCTTCACGCCCAGCGCCACCGCCACGTCGGCCCGGGTCAGCTCACCCACCGTCTCCAGCCACCACAGCGCGAGCACCGTCCGCTCCTCGGCGGACAGCCACCGCCCGGCGTGCATCACCTGCCGCCGCTGCACCGACAGCTCCACCCGGAGCAGCGTGGCCCCTTCGGGCTCCGCGCCGGCGTCCGGCAGCCCGGCCAGCTCGTCCAGGTCCGCGGTGCGGGCCGCGGCGACCTTGCCGCGGGCCCGCTGGGTGCCGATCTGGTGCACCGTGATGGCCGTCAGCCACGGCCGGAAACTCTTGGCGGAACGTAGCGAAGGCAGCTGCCGCACCATGCGCAGCATGACCTCCTGCACGACGTCGTCGACGTCGGGATGCCCGCCCAGCGCCTGCCGGGTCAGGTTGTAGACCAGCGGCAGATGGGTCCGGACAAGCTCGTCCAGGGCGCCACGATCACCCGCGCGCGCCGCGAGGACCAGCGCCGTGTCGTTCGTGCGGGACAGCCGGGTCTGCATCGCTCCCTCCCTGGCGGCGGAGTCTCAGCATCTGGCCGCGATCGCGGCAAGTCAATGTCTGCTGCGGTCGGTGACGGCTCAGGCACGCAGAAAGGTCAGCACGGCCAGGACGCGCCGGTGCTCGCGATCGGCGGGAATCAGGCCCAGCTTGGTGAAGATGGCGGTGACGTGGGCCTCGACGGTCTTGACCGCCAGGTGCAGGTCAGCGGCCACGGCGGCGTTCGACAGCCCCTGGGCCATCAGCGCCAGCACGGCGCGCTCGCGGTCGGTCAGGGCCTCCAGCGGGTCCCGTTCCCGGCGGCGGGCGACCAGGCGGGTCACCAGCTCCGGGTCGATGACGGTCTCGCCCCGGGCCACCTTGCGCACGTCGGTGCCGAACGCGCCGAGGTCGGACACCCGGTCCTTGAGCAGGTAGCCGACGCCGCCGTCGAAGTCGGTCATCAGCCGGAGCGCGTGGTGCACCTCGACGTACTGCGAGAGCAGCATCAGGCCCACACCGGGTGCCAGGGCCCGGATGGTGGCGGCTGTGTCGATGCCCTCGGCGGCGTACCCGGGCGGCATCCGCAGGTCGATCACCGCGACGTCCGGCGGGTCGGCCCGGACCAGGCCGAGCAGCCCGGCGCCGTCGGCGGCCTGACCGGTGACGGTGAAACCGACGTCGGTCAGAATCCGGGCCAGACCCTCGCGGAACAGCACCGCGTCGTCGGCCAGCATCACCCGCACGGGATCACCGTCGCCAGCCGCGTGCCCACCGGCCCGCTGTCGACCGTCAGCCGGGCGCCGAGGGTGGCGAGCCGGTCCGCGAGCCCTTCCAGGCCGCTGCCCGGAACCATCGTGGCGCCACCGACGCCGTCGTCGACCACCTCGACGATGAGCCCGGTCCCGTCCAGCTCGGCCCGCACCGAGGCCAGCGCCGCGCCGGAATGCTTGGCGGTGTTGGTCAGACCCTCGCTGACCATGAAGTACGCGGTCGCCTCCACCTCCGGTTGCAGCCGGCGATCGACCGTCACACCGAGCCGGACCGGCACGGCGGACCGGTCGGCCAGGAATCCCAGCGCCGCCTCCAGCCCGTCCTGGGTGAGCACGGCCGGATGCAGGCCGCGGGCCAGATCACGCAGCTCCGCGGTGGTCTCCAGCAGCTGGGCCCGGACCGCGGCGGCCCGCTCGGCGACGTCGGCGGACCCGGCGTCCGAGGCCAGCCGCACGACGGTGCCCAGCTCCATCGCCACGGTGACCAGTTGTTGCTGCACCCCGTCGTGCAGGTCCCGTTCGAGCCGGCGGCGGGCGGCGTCCCCGGCGGTGACCAGGCGCTGGGCCGTCGCCCGGAGTTCCAGCACCAGCCCGGCCTGCGCGGCCAGGTCGCCGACCAGCTGCCTCTCCGCCGGCGACAGGGCGTCACCCTTGTGCACCGTGATCGCGCCGCGGAAGCGCCCGTCGTGCATGACCGGCACGACTACCTTCGCCTCGGAGAGCCCGGTGGGTGGCAGTGGCACTGAGTCCGGCCAGACGGACATCGCCCGCAGCTCGTCGGGCGGGCCGGTGTAGAGCACGACCTGCTGCGCCCCGACACCGTCGGCGACGGTCCGGCAGATGCCGTCGAGCAGGCCACCGGCCGGTGCGGCCAGGTGGGCGGAGAGCCGGGCGAGCGACTCGTACGGGCCGACCCGGTGCCCGTGCACGAGCCGGTCGGCGAGCCGCTGGACCCGCCGGCGCAACGGCTCGAAGGCGACGGCCACCACCGCCGTGGCCACCAGCGACAGGACCGTACGGTTGCCGTCGACGAGCCGGCCGACACCGGTCACCACGGCCACGTAGCCCAGCGTGACGAGCGTGGCCATGGCCCCGAACACCAGCGACTTGTTGATCACCGGGTCGATGTCGTAGAGCCGGTACTTGAGGATCGCCGCCCCGGCCGCGACGGCGACCACCGGCATCGTCAGCGTGCCGGGCACGGGGGAGTGCCACACCACCAGGCCCAGCACCATGACCGCGGCGGAGACCGTGACGGCGTACGCGAACCAGCGCAGCTGCCGGGCCTCGTCGCCGCGCGCCTGCCGCAGCCGGACCACGACGCAGACCACCCAGGTCAGCTGGAACAGCAGGTAGCCGGCGGGCCGGGCGACCCGGTAGAAGGCGTCGGCGGCGGCGAGCCCCGGCAGGCTCAGCGGATGGCCGGCAACCAGGGCGGTACGGGCGTACTCGACCGGCCACAACGCCGACACCGCGGCGAGGACGACCCCGACGACGGCCAGGACGGCGGTGACGGTCCGCCACCCGCGCGACGGCAGCCGTCCGGTGGGAAAGCTCATGATGGTGACACCGGCGATGACCAGCACGATCGGCAACGGCCAGACGCCGAGCCAACCGGCCCAGGACGCTCCCGGCAGTGGCCCGGGATGCAGCCCGTACTGCCGTCCCGCGAACATGACGGCGTGGGCGGCGCCGGTCGCGACGAACAGCCGGCCCTCACGGTTGCCGGGCCGCCGGAGCACCACGAACAGCCCGACGGCGGTGAACGACGCCGCGATGAGCCCGTTGTGCAGATTGCCGACGTGGACACCGAGGCCGAAACCACCGGCGACGAGCACGGCCACGACGGCACCGACCGCCGAGCTGAGCGTCGCGGTACGGGTCACCGCCTCATCGTGCCAGCGTGGACCCCCGCCGTGATCAGGGCTGACCCTATGACTTCGCAGGGCCCACCCGGATGCCCCGGCCCCGGCGCGCGGACGACGGTGTGGGTGTCCCGCCGCGCCGAGCTCGAAGGAGCCGCCATGAGGTCCCTGCCCGGAACACCGATCGACCGCCTGCTCACCGCTCTGCTGCTCGTCGGACCGGTGCTCTATCTGGTGGCGGACGCGCTGTACGCGACCCGCGGCTGGGACGACCCGGCCGCCGGGGTCGTGCACGTGCTGGGGGCGGCCGGGTACGCGTTCGTGCTGCTGCGCCTGGTGACCTGGAGCGACGGGATGCCGGCGGCGGTCCTGCTGGTCGTGGGGGTGCTCGGGGTGGCCGGGAACGTCGCCTACGGTTTCAACACGATCCACGTGTCGCTGGGCGACACAGATCTGGTCGACGCGACGGGAGCGGCGGCCGGGTTGATCAAGCCGCTCGGTTTGTGCTTTCCGCTGACGCTGCTGGTGGCGGCCTTCGCGCTGCGCCGGGGGCAGCCGGGGTGGGTCGTGGCGGTGCTGGCCGTGGCGGGTGTCGCGTGGCCGGTCGCCCACATCGCGAATGTCGGCTGGCTGGCGGTGCTGGTCAACGCCGTGCTGGCGGCGACCTTCGGCGCGATGGCGGTGGCGGCCGGCCGCCGGACCCGGGCCACCGACCACCCCCTGACCCAACCAGCCTGACCCCTCCCGCCCGGCCCGTGCGGGGCGGGGAGCGCAGCGGGCCGGCAGCTCGAGGGGGAGCATGCCGGCCCGCTGTCTCACTTCACGTCGACGTAGTCGGCGGAGCTCGACGACGTCCACGACGTGGCGTCGCCGGCGAAGTTGTACCGGTACGAGCCGTCCGCTCCCGCCTTCACCGTCGTCTTGAGCTTGCCGCTCGCGTCCGTGGTGACCGTCTTGACCGTCGTCCACGTGGTCGCGTTGGCCTTGCGCCACTGCAGGTTCACCTTCTGCGCCGGGTACGCCCGGAACGTCCACCCGGCGTAGTAGTCGATCCGGGTCAGCGCTCCCGTCACGGTGATCGTGCGGCCCTTCGTCACCGGCTCCGGGGTGGCGTCCGCCGTCACGCGGGTCGTCCGCTTGATCGTCAGGCTGCCCGCCTTCTTGCGGTCGACGAGGCCTGTGCCGTCCTTGGCGGTAGCCCACACCTCGGCGTTCCAGACGCCGGCCAGCCCGTTGATGCCCAGCGAGTACCGCACGTCGTAGAGGTACGCCAGGGCCGTGCAGGTGGCGGTGGTCGCGTTCACCGGAACGCACTCGGTGCTCGTCGGCTGCAGCCCGTCCGGCGTGTTGTAGCTGCCGTGCCAGAAGTAGACGCCGGCTTTCCCGATGCCCGACGGGTCGGTCGCGGTGAAGGTCGAGACGATCTCGATCGGACCCGCGTCCGGGTCGGGCAGCAGCGCCTGGCCCCTATTGATCTTGAGGTTGGAGATTGTGGTGGTGCCCGCGGACTCGTCGC
>NZ_JBEZGQ010000643.1:0-4936 GCF_040650095.1 Actinoplanes sp. NPDC048791
CAGGACACGGTGACCGTCGGCACGCAGCCGGGCCACCGTCTCGTCGGCGTTCGCCCGAGGCCGGCGGCCAGCGGGGTACGCCCACCGGTGCGCAACCCGGCGAGCCGCAGCACCCCCACCTCATGGCTCGACGTGGGCGGCAGCACCTGATCCGCGGTCGACCCCCGGAAGGTGATCATGCCGATCCGGTCCCGCCGCTGGTACGCGTCCCGCAGCAGCGAAAGCACAGCGGTCTTGACGACGGTCATCCGCTTCCGTGCGGCCATCGACCCGGACGCGTCCACGACGAACAGGACCAGGTTGGCCTCACGCCCGACATGCACGGCCTCCCGCAGGTCACGCGGCTGCACCACCCCCATCCGGCGCACGGCTTCGGCCCGCCTGCCCGCCGGAGAAGCGGCACCGGAGACAGGCGGCCGGCCGGCCTGCGCACCCGCCGCGGCAATTCGACGCGCCGGCGGCGGAACGATCACGGGTCCGGTAAGGGCACCGCGGTGGATGGCAGCTCGCAAAGTGGCCGGCAGATGCGGCGCACCGGCGAGCTTGCCGCGCGGAACCCGCGAGCCGACCACCCGTCCACGCCGCGCGAAGGCCGGCGACCGACGCCCGGCATGCCCGCCCTCGCCGCGAGCAGAGATCCGCAGCGTCCGCGGCCGGTAGGCGACACCCGCCTGAGCCGCCGCACCCCCGCTCACCTTGCGCTGCTCATCAGCCGGCGCCTCAGCGGCGGCATCCCCCGGAGCCTGCTCAACCGGCCCGGAAGGCTCGTCACTTCGCGGAGACCCGCCGGAGCCGGGACCGCCGGAGCCAGGAGCGCCGGAGCCGGGACCGCCGGAATCCGGACCACCAGAGTCAGCCCCGCCAGAATCGGGACCGCCGGAATCAGGACCACCGGAATCAGGACCACCGGAATCAGGCCCGTCAGGACCATCACCAGGCGGCGGATCGTCGTCCGGATCATCCTGAGCGGCCTGGTCCAGCGCCTCTTCCAACCGCTCCTCATCCGTACCCGGCGGATCAAGCGGATCCTTACGACGCCGATGCGGCAACGCCAGCCGCGCCGCATCCCGAATGTCCTCGGCCGTCACCCGATCGCGGCCGTGCCACGCTGCCAGGGCCACTGCACACCGCGCCACGACGATGTCCGCGCGCATCCCGTCGACGCCGTAGGCCAGGCACACCCGGGCGATCCGGTCCAGCTCAGCGTCCGGCAGCTGCACGAACGGCACCCGCTCCCGAGCCGCCAGGATCCGCTCGGCCAGGGCTTTCTCGTCGGCCGCGAACCGGGCCGCGAACGCCTCCGGGCCGGCCTCGTACGCCAGCCTCCGCCGGACCACCTCGGCCCGCAGCTTCGCGTCGCGCGGGGCGGCGACCGTCACGACCAGGCCGAACCGGTCGACCAGCTGCGGGCGGGGCTCGCCCTCCTCGGGGTTCATCGTGCCGACCAGCAGGAACCGGGCCGCGTGCTTGACCGACACCCCGTCGCGCTCGACGTGGGCGCGGCCCATCGCCGCCGCGTCGAGCAGCAGATCCACCAGGTGGTCCGGCAGCAGGTTGACCTCGTCGACGTAGAGAGCGCCGCGGTGGGCCGCGGCGAGCAGACCCGGCTCGTACGCCTTGACGCCGTCCGCGAGCGCACGCTGGATCTCCAGGGTGCCGACGACCCGGTCCTCGGTGGCACCGACGGGCAGCTCGACCAGCGTGGCGGGACGGTGGCCGTGCGGCGCGCCGGGCTCGTGCGGTCCGTCGGGGCAGCCGGGGTCGGGCGCCGCGGGGTCACAGGCGAAGCGGCAGCCGCGGACCACGTCGACCTCGGGCAACAGGGTGGCCAGGGCGCGGACGACCGTCGACTTGGCCGTGCCCTTCTCGCCGCGGACCAGGACCCCGCCCACGGCGGGGGACACAGCGGTCAGCAGCAGCGCGAGCCGCAGGTCGTCGAGGCCGACGACGGCAGAGAACGGGTACGGCGTCACGCCCGGTCCTTTCCGCGGGTCCGCGCCCGCGTGTGGAAGGTACGAGCGGCCGGAGTCTCCTGACTTCCGGGGACGAACCCCGGTCACAGTGGCGGGACCGTCCCGGTCTCCCACCGGGTTCCTCCACTGCCGCTCGCGAGCCACTCTTTCTCACGGCCCGGCACGCCGTCAACGCGGGGCCGCGTGGGCATCCTCACCACCCGGCCCACGCCCAGCTCAACGCCCCCGGCCCGGCCGCCGGCCCTCGGTCGGAAGGATCCCGGGCCGGCCGCCGGGCCGGGAAAGGCCACGGGCCGGGAAAGGCCCCGGGCGGGGAACAGCCGCTCAGCCGACCCCCGGCAGCGCCTTCTCCGTGTCCGGCAGCGGCTCCGGAGCGAGCTTGTCCAGCTCCTTGAGCACATCCGTGACCGCCAGCGCCGACTGCTCCACCAGCGGCCGCATCCGCCGGTACAGGTCGGCGTTCTTCGGGTCCGGCCGTTCGTGCTCGGTGATCGCCACCAGCGCCGCCGCCTCGTCCAGGTCGGGCAGCTCGCCCAGCGCGTGCCGGGCCAGCAGGCAGGCGCCCAGCGCCGTCCCCTCCGGCGTGTCGGCGATCGCCACCGGCAGGTCCAGCGCCGCGGCCAGGATGCCGACCCACAGCTCCGAGGCGACCGCCCCGCCGGTGGCCCGGACCTCGGTCATCGCGATGCCCTCGTCGGCGAACGTGTCCCGGACCAGCGCCAGCTGCTGGCACACCCCCTCGACCGCGGCCCGGACCAGGTGGCAGCACCAGCGTGGCCGTCACCGGCGCGACCGCCGTCGGCGTCGACGTATCGCAGAAGCTCACCGCCGCCCTGCCCCGGTACCTGGGCGTGGTGATCGGGCTGTCGTTCCTGTTGCTGCTGCTGGCGTTCCGCTCGGTGCTGGTGCCGTTGAAGGCGGCCGCCGGTTTCCTGCTGACCACGGGGGCCACCTTCGGCATCACGGTCGCGGTCTTCCAGCTGGGCCGGGCGGCGGACCTGTTCGGCGTGGACCGGCCGGGGCCGCTGGTCAGCTTCCTGCCGATCATCATGACCGGGGTGCTCTTCGGGCTGGCCATGGACTACGAGGTGTTCATCGTGTCCCGCGTACGCGAGGACTTCGTGCACGCCGGGCCCCCGAGTGACGCGACCGCGACCGCGGCGACCGTGGCCGGGGTCGGGCACGGCGCCCGGGTGGTGACCGCCGCGGCGCTGATCATGGCGGCCGTCTTCGGCGGGTTCGTGCTGATCGACGACCCGACCATCAAGGCGATCGGCTTCGGGCTGGCGCTCGGGGTGCTCATCGACGCGTTCGTCGTACGGATGACGCTGGTGCCCGCCGTGCTGACCCTGCTGGGCCGCCGGGCCTGGGCCTTCCCGCGCTGGCTGGACCGGATCACGCCGCGGGTGGACATCGAGGGCGACAGCCTGCACCGGCCGGAGCCGGCCGACGCTCCCGAGCTGGTCAGACTCTGACGAAGCAGGTGCCGGCGGTGACCCGCTCGTCGTGCACCCGGTGCGCCCGGCGCAGCAGGTCCATCAGCGCGTCCTCCTGGCGGATCCGGGCCCGATACTTCTCCGGCAGCCGCTTGAGGTGCGCCTCCTCGTCGAGCAGCTTGTGGTAGATCTCGTCGCAGTAGCGCGGGTCGGTCTCGATGTCGAGGAACTCGGTCGCGTGCCGCCGCGCCGCCGCGACGTACGTCTGCGCCCGGCCCTTGGGGCTGAGCAGCGACGCGATCACCGTGATGATCAGCACGCCGATGATGAAGGCCAGCGAGGCCCCGGTGCTGATCTCGACCACGTCGATGTGCTCGCCGCCGTTGATGAAGGGCACATTGTTCTCGTGGAGGGCGTGCAGGATCAGCTTCACGCCGATGAAGGCCAGGATCGCGGCCAGCCCGTACGAGAGGTAGATGAGCCGGTCCAGCAGCCCGTCCAGCAGGAAGTAGAGCTGGCGCAGGCCCAGCAGCGAGAACGCCGTGGCCGTGAAGACCAGGTAGACGCTCTGGGTGAGACCGAAGATGGCCGGGATCGAGTCCAGCGCGAACAGGATGTCGGTGCCGCCGATCGCCACCATGACCAGGAGCATCGGGGTCAGCACCCGCTTGCCGTCCTGGACGGTGAACAGCTTGTCGCCGTCGTAGTCGTCGGAGGTGCGCAGGAAACGCCGGGCGAGCCGGATGATGACGTTGTCGGCCGACCGGTCCTCACTGTCGTCGCCCTTGAGCAGGTTGCCCGCGGTGATCAGCAGGATCAGGCCGAACAGGTAGAAGACCCAGGCGAACGAGTTGATCAGCGCCGCGCCCAGGAAGATGAAGCCGGTCCGGGCGATCAGCGAGAAGACGATGCCGAAGAGCAGCACCTTCTGCTGGTCGGCCCGCGGCACCTTGAAACTGTTGAGCAGCACCAGGAAGACGAAGAGGTTGTCGACCGACAGCGCCTTCTCGGTCACCCAGCCTGCGAAGTACTCCGCGCCCATGTCGCGGCCGCCGAAGATGAACACCCCGAAGCCGAAGACGATGGCCAGGCCGACGTAGACCGCGGACCAGGCCCCGGCCTCGCGCAGCGTCGGGATGTGCGCGCGCCGGACGTGGAAGTAGAAGTCGAAGAGGACGAGCCCGAGGATCCCCACCACGGTCAAGGCCCAGACCAGACCGGACACCTGCATGCCACCACGCTCCACGGAGTCTCGGTCGATCGGCGAGATCCATCATCCTAGGGGGACGACCGGCGTCACCGGACCTTGGTCGTGTCGTCCGTCACGGCCGCCTTCAGCTGCGCCTCGGTGAGGAAAAGAGTCCCGGTCAGGTCCGCGCCGCGCAGGTCCGCCCCGCGCAGGTCGGCGCCGGTGACGTCGGCCCAGCGGAGATCCGCGCCGCGCAGGTCCGCACCGATCAGCAGGGCTCCGCGCAGGCTCGCGCCGCGCAGGTCGGCGCCCTTGAGCCGGCGACCGATGAGGTTGGC
>NZ_JBEZGQ010000644.1:0-4935 GCF_040650095.1 Actinoplanes sp. NPDC048791
GGCCGACGACCCGGCCCGGCCGGCCGATCCGGCGGACGACGAGTCGGTGCTGCGGCGGGCCGCCGAGGACTACGTCTGGCGGGCCCGGGCGGCCGGCGCCGACCGTGGTTCCATCGTGGACGCGCTGCACCGGGCCCTCGACGCCACCCCCTGACCGAGGATATCGACGCCCTTGACTGTCTGCGGGACCGGGGCTTAACGTCGGCGAAACCTTCCCGAGCACCAGCGAAGTCTTCGAGGGCGTCGATGAAACGATTCATGACCGCCGTGATCCTGATCCTCGCCACCGCACTCGCGGGCTCCCCCGCCCTGGCGGCGGCGCCCACGGTCACGCAGAGCTCGGTCACCGTGCTCACCACCACCGGCCGCACCGCGCTGACCTACACCGGCTACATGAACGGCGAGTCGTTCCAGCAGGACGGCATCACCACCGTCGCGGGCTGGCAGTACACGGCGTTCTGGGACCAGAGCGGCTATGTGAACCTCTCGCGGCGGCAGCTGCCCGGCGGTGGGTGGCAGAACCTGCGGCTCACCGACTACGCGACGACCTCCACCGACTCGCACAACACGATCAGCATCGGCATCTCGCGCCAGGACGGCACCATCCACCTGGCCTTCGACATGCATTCCTCGGTGCTGCGCTACCGCCGGTCGATCGCGGGGCTGGCCACCTCGCCCGGCACGGCGGCCTGGTCCACGAGCAGCTTCGGCCCGGTGGTCACCAGCCTGACCGGGGCCGGCATGCCGACGATGACGTACCCGCAGTTCCTCACCACCCCGGCCGGCAAGTTGCAGCTCGCCCTGCGCACCGGCACCAGCGGCGCCGGGGACGAGGTCCTCTACGAGTACGCGGGCGGCACGTGGAGCTCCGTCGGGCGGTTCATCGACGGCACCACGGCCAACAACAACGCGTACCTGTTCGGGCTGGAGTACGACAGCACCGGCCTGCTGCACGCCACGTGGACGGTGCGGGAGACGTCGAACGCCAGCACCAACCATGACCTGTTCTACGCGTACAGCAAGGACGACGGCCGTACCTGGCGCAACAACGCCGGGACCGTCATCGCGACCACCGGCAGCGCGCCGCTGATCTCCGACGCGGCCGGGCTGCGGGTCTGGGCCATCGGCCAGAACCGCGGCCTGATCAACCAGGAGTCGCAGGTGGTCGACAAGGCCGGGATCGTGCACGTGCTGGCCTCACACCTGCCCGCGTCGGCCCCGAGCAACAGCGACTTCACCGCGGCCCGGGAGAAGGCGGTGCTGGTGCACTACTGGCGGGACAAGGCGTCGAAGGTCTGGCACCAGACCTACACGCCCTTCCTGGAGCGCTCCAGCCGCGGTGACATCGCGGTCGACGCGGCGGACAACCTCTACGTCGCCAGCGGCGACTCCAGCACCCGCAGGCTGCACATCGAGACGGCCTCGAAGGCCTCCGGCTGGACCGACTGGACGCTGCGCTACACCTCCGGCGCGATCTACTTCTCGGACCCGCTGGTCGACCACGAGCGGCTGCGCACGCTCGGCGTGCTGAGCATCTTCGCGCCGCGCTACGGCGGCAGCCAGATCGACATCCAGGACTGGACGGTACGGCCCTGAGCGCATCGAACCTCTACGATCCTGTCCATGGAGCAGACCCAGCCGCCCGTCGACCTGCAGACCGACCGCCCGCATCCGGCCCGGGTCTACGACTACCTGCTCGGCGGCAAGGACAACTTCGCGGCCGACCGCGCCGCCGCCGAGCAGGGCATCAAGGCCAATCCGGCCAGCCGCACGCCACCGCGGGAGAACCGTGCCTTCCTGCGCCGGGCGGTCCGCTTCCTGGCCGCGGAGCGCGGCATCGACCAGTTCCTCGACATCGGTACGGGCATCCCGAGCGCCCCCAACGTGCACCACGTGGCCCAGCAGGTGAACCCGGCCGCCCGGATCGTCTACGTCGACAACGACCCGATCGTGCTGGCCCACGCCCGCGCCCTGCTGACCAGCACCCCCGAGGGCCGCACCGAGTATCTCGACGCCGACCTGCGCGACGTGGACTCCATCCTGAACGCCCCGCAGCTGCGCGACACCCTGGACCTCGACCGCCCGGTGGGTCTGCTGCTGATCGCGATACTGCACTTCATCGGCGACGACAACGACCCGGACGACATCGTCGCGCGCCTGCTGGCAGCCCTGCCCCCGGGCAGCCACCTGGTGCTGTCCCACCTGACCGGTGACTTCGCGCCGGAGGCGTGGGAGCGGGTGGCGGCGATCTACCGGCGTACCGGGGTGACCATGCAGGTGCGCCCGCGGGAGCGGATCGCCCGCTTCTTCACCGGTCTGGAGCTGGCCGAGCCGGGCCTCGAACTGGTCAACCGCTGGCGCCCGGACGGCCCGAACCCCGACGGCGAGCCGACCGACGCCCAGGTCTCCGTTTACGGCGGAGTGGCCCGCAAGCCCGTCACCAGTTGAAGCGGCCCGGATAGGTCACGTCGGCGAGCTTGTTCTGGCCCTCGACGTCGGGGTGGAAGTAGTCGATCTCGTTGACCAGGTCGAGGGAGAAGCGGACCCGGTGCGCGTCACCGCCGTCCCAGCGGCACTTGCGGCCGTACTTCTCGCAGGCCGCCTCCAGCTCCCGGTTGTACGCGTCCACCCGGTCCTCGACCTGGTGGCGGCGCTCGTCGTCGGCCTTGGCGGTCGAGGTGGGCCGGGCCAGCAGCGACTGGCAGACGCCGCGGTTCCAGGCCCGTACGGCACGCTCGTTCTCGTGGCCCAGCTGCCACAGCCGGTAGATGTTCGGGATGCTCACCACGAGCACCCGCGCCTTCGGCAGCCCCTTCTTCAGCCGGGCCAGTGCCGTGTCGACCTGCTTGCGGAAGGTCCTGGTCGTGGTCATGTCGGCGACCCGGCCGGTGCAGGCGTCGTTGGCGCCGATCAGGACGGTCACGTACTGCACCTTGTCGTCGACCGCCCGGCCGGCCTGGCCGGCGAGATCGCGAGCCCGGGCCCCCGGTGCGGCGTAGTTCTCGGCGTTGCCCCTGATCGCGCCGTTGGCCTCGCGGATCCGCCGGTAGTGACTGTCCACCCCGGCACTGCTGCCGGTCGACCACGAGTTGCGGCTGCACGCCACCAGGGTGAAGCAGGTGCCGTAGCCCGCCGTGATGGAGTCGCCCAGCGCCCCCATGGACGCCGGCAGGCCCTTGGCGGTGCCGGTGGGCTCCGGGGCGGCAGTTCCGGCTCCCTCGCAGGCCAGCGCGAGGGCGGCGAGGGCGACGAGCACGATCAGGTGCCAGCGGCGGAGCACAAGTTATCCCCCATCACCGAATGCAACGACTGCATCACCGTAAGGCATCTACGCCGCGGCCGTCACCCCGGTCACCCCCGGCCGCGCGGGACATCGCAAGCTGATCACCATGACCTACTCCGCACTGAGCCACCTGGAGTGTTCCCGCACCGGCGCCCGCTACGACGCGGACGTGGTGCAGGGAGTCAGCGAGGCCGGCGTACCGCTGCTGGCCCGCTACGACATCGAGCGGGCGGGCCGGACCCTGACCCGCGAATCGCTCGCCGCGCGCTCGGCGACCCTGTGGCGCTACCACGAGATGCTGCCCGTCCGGGACCCCGGCCGGCTCGTGACCCTCGGCGAGGGCATGACGCCGCTGCTGCCGCTGCCGCGCTACGGTGCCAGGATCGGCGTACCCGGGCTGCTCATGAAGGATGAAGGCCTGGTGCCGACCGGATCCTTCAAGGCCCGCGGGGCCGCGGTGGGTGTCTCCCGGGCGGCCGAGCTGGGCGTCACCGGGGTGGCCATGCCGACCAACGGCAATGCGGGAGCGGCCTGGGCCACCTACGCCGCCCGGGCCGGAATGACGTGCCTGATCGCGATGCCGGTCGACGCGCCCGCGATCACCCGGACGGAATGCGTGGCCACCGGCGCCGAGCTGTATCTCGTCGACGGGCTGATCGGTGACGCCGGCCAGCTCATCAACGCGGCGGTCCGCGAGCGCACCGGCTACCAGGAGGTGTCGACGCTCAAGGAGCCGTACCGGCTCGAGGGCAAGAAGACCATGGGGTACGAGATCGTCGAGCAGCTCGGCTGGCGGGTGCCGGACGTCATCCTGTACCCGACCGGCGGCGGCGTCGGGATCATCGGCATCTACAAGGCCCTGCGGGAGATGCAGGAGCTCGGCTGGATCGGCGCGGACCTGCCCCGGCTGGTCGCGGTGCAGGCCGAGGGGTGCGCACCCATCGTGGAGGCGTTCGAGGAGGGCGCCGACGTGAGCCGGCCGTACCCGGACGCGAAGACCATCGCCTTCGGCATCACCGTGCCCAAGGCACTCGGCGACTTCCTGGTCCTGGAGGCGGTGCGCGCAACCGACGGTACGGCGGTGGCCGTCAGCGACAAGGCGCTGCTGGCCGAGCAGCTGCTCGCTGCCCGCGACGAGGGCACCTTCATCTGCCCGGAGGGGGCGGCCTGCCTGGCCGCCGCCCGGCAGCTGCGCGAGAGCGGCTTCATCGGCGCGGCCGACAGCGTGGTCGTGCTCAACACGGGTACGGGCCTGATCTACCCGGAGACGATCACGGTCGACGTGCCGACCCTGCCGGTGGACGGGGTGATCCCTCGTCTCAGTCCACCGACGGAATTCCACCCGAACAGGTGACAGTCAGCCGCACCAGCCGGTTGCCGTGTTTGAAGACCGCGTAGGCACTCGACCCCGGTCCCTCGTCGACGTCGTTCACCTTGTACGGCTTGGTCGGGGACCAGGACAGCAGCTTCGCGGTGGAAGCACTCGGGCAGGTCGCCCGGACCGAGCCACCGTCCGAGGTGAACGTACGCTCCACGGCCTCCGGCGGCTCGGTCGTCGGCGCGGCCGTGGTGGGCTCGGGCTCCTCCGGGCCGCCTCCCGGTGGCGTGGTCGTCGGGTTCGGGGCGCCGTCGACCGGAGGCGGGAAGCCCGC
>NZ_JBEZGQ010000645.1:0-4935 GCF_040650095.1 Actinoplanes sp. NPDC048791
CGCCGCCGCGCTGGTCGTCACCACCAGAGAGATCGCCCGTCAGCGGGGCTGGCGGCCACGGGCGCGGGTGCACACCGCGACGGCCGTGGGCGACGATCCGATCATGATGCTGACCGGCATCATCCCGGCGACCGCCAAGGTGCTGGCCCGGGCCGGCCTCACCCTGGCCGACATCGACGCGTTCGAGGTCAACGAGGCGTTTTCGTCGGTGGTGCTGGCCTGGCTGGCCGAGACCGGCGCCGACCCGGCGAAGGTCAACGTCGACGGCGGCGCGATCGCGATCGGTCACCCGCTGGGCGCCAGCGGCGCCCGGCTGGCGACCACCCTGCTGGGCGTGCTGGAACGCACCGGGGGACGCTACGGGCTGCAGACCATGTGCGAAGCCGGCGGTACGGCCAACGCCACCGTCATCGAGCGCCTGGGCTAAAGCGGTCGCACCGGGTGGAAGCCGAACGGCAGCTCCAGCCGGTGCGCCCGGAGCAGCTCCTCGTCGGCCAGCAGCTCGGCGGTGGGGGCGTCGGCCACGATCCGGCCGTCGTCGAGGATCACCGAGCGTGGGCACAGCTGCAGCGCGTACGGCAGGTCGTGGGTCACCATCAGCACCGTCACCGGCAGCCGTTCGATGATCTCGGCCAGTTCCCGGCGGCTCGCCGGGTCCAGGTTGGACGACGGCTCGTCCAGCACCAGCAGCTCGGGCCGCATCGCCAGCACGGTGGCCACCGCGACCCGGCGGCGCTGGCCGAACGACAGGTGCAGCGGCACCTGGTCGCGGTGCGCGGCCATGTCCACGGCTTCGAGGGCCTCGTCGACCCGGGCCTGCAGCTCGGCGCCGCGCAGCCCGAGGTTGGCCGGCCCGAAGGCGACGTCCTCGGCGACGGTCGGCATGAAGAGCTGGTCGTCGGGGTCCTGGAAGACGATGCCGACCCGGCGGCGGATCTCGGCCAGCCGGGCCCGGTCGCGCGCGTCCACCCGCAGCCCGCCGACGTCGACCGTGCCGGCGCCGCCGTGCAGGATGCCGTTGAGGTGCAGGACCAGGGTCGTCTTGCCGGCGCCGTTGGGCCCGAGCAGGGCCACCCGGTCCCCGGCAGCGACGCTGAGGTCGACACCGCGCAGCGCGACGCTGCCGTCCGGGTAGGCGTAGGTGAGGCCGGCGATCTCGAGGCTCACGCCAGCACCGCCGTGAGCGCGATGGCGGCGGCCGCGGCGGGCAGCACGGCCGAGGTCGCCCAGTCGGCGGTCGTGGCGCCGCCCGCCTCGGGCCGGGGGAGCCGTCCGTCGTAACCGCGGGAGACCATCGCCAGATACACCCGCTCGCCGCGCTCGTACGCCCGCAGGAACAGTGCCCCCACGCCGACCGCGAACGCCTTGACCTGCCACAGGAACCGCGGGTCGTAGCCGCGCGAGAGCCGGGCGATGCGCATCCGGCGTGCGTCGTCGGCCAGGATGTCCAGGTAGCGCAGCATGAACGTGGCGATCTGGGTGAACACCCGCGGGCAGTGCAGCCGGTCCAGGCCCAGGATCAGGTCACGCATGGTGGTGGTGGCCGCCAGCAGCAGCGAGGCGACCACGCCCAGGGTGCCCTTGGCGACGATGTTCCACGCGCCGTGCAGCCCGTCCACCGACAGCGACATGCCGAGCCAGGTGATCCGCTCGCCGTGCCCCGCGAACGGCAGGGCGACGGCGAGCACGACGAACGGCAGCTCGATGGTGGCGCGCTTGGCCAGCCACGGCAGCGGCACGCGGGCCAGCACCGCCACCACCGCGAGCAGCAAGGCGTAACCGCCGAACGCGGTGAACTCGGTGCGCGGGGTGGCCACCACGACGATGGTGAACAGCAGCGTCGCGAGGATCTTCACCTCGGGGGCCAAGGCGTGCACCGGGCTGGGGCGGTCCAGGTGCAGCGGGTGGGCGTGGCCCGCGCCCATCAGACCTTCTCGGGGCTGCGCCGGCGCACGAGCCAGAAGACGCCGCCGCCGATCGCGAACGTCACCAGCACGCCCAGCACCCCGGCCAGCCCGGTCGACAGGTACGGGTTGTCGATGCCGCGGATGCCGTAGTCGGCCAGCGGGCTGTCGGCGAGCTGGTGGTCCTGTTCCCGCTGAAGCATGCAGGTGCCGCCGGTGATCTCCCCGTGGGAGTCGAAGGTGCAGCCCTCGCGGGCCGTCGCGTCCAGGCCGTCCGGGCTGCCGGAGGCGAAGTTGCTGACCACGCCGGCCAGCAGCAGGGCGACCAGCAGGCCGCCGGCCAGGAACCAGCCGAGTCGCCGGGTCATGCCTTACCTCCCGAGACAGTGGCGGGCGCCTCGGCGGGGGTGGCCGCCACCGGCGCCGGTGGGGTGCGGAAGCGGCGCAGCGCGTAGACCAGGTCGGGCCGGACCTTGGCCACGGTGGCCACGGTGGTCGCCGCGATCAGGCCCTCGCCGATGCCGATCAGCACGTGGGTGCCGGCCATCGTGCCGGAGACCCAGGGCAGGGAGAGCTGGGTGGTGCCGCCGAGCCAGTACTCGAACACGAAGCCCTGGGAGGCGGCCACCACGCCGACGACCGAGGCGATCAGCGCGGTCGCCCCGAGCCCGGACGGGGTCTTGGGCAGCACCCGCAGCAGGCCGGCGACCAGCAGGTATCCGGCGGCGGTGCCGATGATCGCCATGTTGGTGATGTTGAGCCCGAGGGCGGTCAGGCCGCCGTCGGCGAACAGCAGGCACTGGATGATCAGAACGGTGGACACGCAGAGCGCGCCGACCCACGGTCCGACCAGGACGACGGCCAGGGTGCCGCCGAGCAGGTGGCCGGAGACGCCGGGCAGCACCTGGAAGTTGAGCATCTGCACGGCGAAGATGAAGGCCGCGACGAGGCCGGCCATCGGGGCCAGCCGGTCGTCGAGGTCGGCCCGGGCCCGCCACACGCAGAACGCCAGGGCGAGGGCGGCGAAAGCGGCGAAGATCGCCGACACCGGGCCGTTCACGATCCCGTTGGCGATGTGCATCGTCTGGACGTCCATGGATCCCCCTCCGGCCGCGGGCACGCCTCGATCAGCATATGGGTCACCGTGGCAGTTGCAAACTATTGGCAACAGCGTCCGCGCGGCTGCGACGGGGATCACTTCCGGGGCGGGGCCGCCGCACTCAGAAAGCCCGCTTTGACCAGAGTCCGGCTGAGCGGCCGCGCCAGCTCCGCGAGCCGCGCCGCGCCGTCGGCCCCGAGCACCCGGTACGCCGGAGCGGCCAGCCGGTCGGTGTCGGCCTCGATCCCGTCCCGCAGCGCCCGTCCCTCGTCACTGAGCTCCTCGCCGGAGATCAGGCCCCGTTCCCGCAGCGCACTCTCCTCGGCCGCCCACTCCTGGTGGCTCCAGCCCCGGCTGGCCCGCAGGAACCGGCCGTTGGCCTGGCCCGACGCCGCGTGCAGAATGATCGACTGCAACCCGCTGACCCCGGCCACCAGCAGCGCTGCCACGTGCGCGTCGCCACGGAACTCGCGCAGCAGCGTCTGGGCGTGCCACAGCACCAGGTGCGGCGCCTCCGGCCAGTCGAGGCTGGCGTGCGCGGCGAACAGTGGCCGTCCCGCGGCGTACGGGATCGCCGACTCCGCCGCCCGCCGGGCCAGCCCCGCGGCCTCGGCCACCTCGGGGCTCCGCACGACGTCGCCCAGGCCCCGGACCAGCGCCGCGTCGGCGGCGTCGAGCCGGGCCGCGACCGCGGCCGCCGGCGACACGATCTCCCAGGCCGCGGGCAGGGCCCGCGCCACCAGGCCGGGGTGGAAGTTGTAGAACGTGGCCACCACCGGCCCGGGACCGACCGTGCCGAAGGCGGCGCCACGGGAGGCGAAGTAGTCGACGCCGGCGGGCACGCCGAGCGCCGCGAAACGCTCCCGCACCTCCGGGGCGAAATAGATCATCGCGTGCAGCGGCTCGGCGAGCCGCCAGGCCTCACGGGCGAGAGCGGGCGTCACATCCATGCCCGTCATCCTGTCATTACCGGCTAGTAGGGTGCGACGGTCAGGGCCGACATCCCGGCGGCCGCGTCGACGTCGACCCGGTCGACCGCCGCGGCCCAGCTCGCCGGCGTGAAGGTCTGCCCGGCGGCCACCCCGGCGTGCCGCTGCCCGTCGAGGGTGACCTGCCCGGCGCCCCGCCCCACCCGTACGCGGACCGGCGTCCGCTCGGCGGTGTGCACGTCGAAGAGGCTGACCCCACCGGACATCCGGACGCTCAGCGTGCCGTCCGGCCGCGGCAGCGTCAGGGCGATCCGGCTGGCGCCGCCGGTCAGATCCACCCCGCCGACCCGCCCGGCACTGAGGTCGATCGTCGACAGCTGGGCGCCGCCGGCGATCCGCAGATCCCAGCGCACGGCCGCGTTGAGGGTGATGTCGACGGACTCCGCGTCACCGTCGAGCCGCAACCGGACCCGGCCGTCCTGCTCGTCGGTGCGCGGCACCACGGCGCCGGCGTCCGGCGTGGTGATCCGATAGAGGGCGTCGCCGAGGTCGGCGGCCCGCAACGTGACCCGCTCGGCGCCGTCGATGAGATCAAAACCGGCACTGGTACGCCCGTCGCGGGCGGCAGTGGCCAGGTGCGGGGCGGAGGGGGCGGCGGCCACCGGCGGGCTCCAGCCGGAGGGGGTGGTGCCGGGGTCACCGTCGCGGCTCAGGGCCACTACGGCGGCGCCGGTGAGCAGGAGGGCGGCGGCTGCGATCCCGGCACCGACCAGCCAGCCCCGGCCGGGCTGCGCCGACTCCCCGCCGCTCACTGAAGGATTGCCGGCCCGGGCCGGGCTCATCTCAGTCTGGTCACCGCCGGGCGAAGGTTCGCCCTCGCCGGCCTCGCCATCAAGTCGGCGGCGAATTGGTCCGGCGGGGTTGCTCGGCCCGGCGAGGCCGAGTGAGTGGTCGGGGCCGGTCGGCTCGGGGAGGCCGCGTGGGTGGTCGGGGGCGGTCGGCG
>NZ_JBEZGQ010000646.1:0-4929 GCF_040650095.1 Actinoplanes sp. NPDC048791
CGCCGGGTCGTCTGCGGCGGCACCTCCGGCGGTGGCGTCGCCGCGAACGGGTGCGGCTGGAACTGCTCCGCGCGGTGGGGTGCCGGCTCCGCGTACCGGTCGTGGTCGATCGGCTCCTGATAGTGCAGGCGGCGGGTCTCCTGGCCGTTCTCCGCGGGCTGCTCGAAGCGGTAGCCCTGCGGCGGGGTGTACGCCTCCGGCTCGTCCAGGTCGATGTCGAAGTCGGCGTGCCGGGGTGATGTCGGGGCGGCCTCGGCCACCCGGTCGGCGACCGTGTTGTCCGCGCTGACCTGCACGATGCCGTCCTCGACCGCGAAGTGCAGCAGCACCGGGTCGCCCGCGCCCTCGACGCCGACGGTCACGCCGAGCTCGGGGTTGCGGCCGACGACAGCGGCGATCGCCTCGACCAGCTCCGTCACCGCCGGCGGGGTGCCGTTGGCCTCCGCCGCGGCCCGGCGGCGCAGCTCGTCCCGGCGCGCCAGCTTGTCGAGCGCGTCGTCCAGTCCGCCTCGCACGTCACCGTCCTCCCGTCACCTGCAGTCGCCCGTAATACTGTGCCCGTTCCGGGGGCGGTTTGGGAACCGGCTACGAAGCGACCCGGCGCACAGTGAGCCCCGCCACCTTACGACCGCATCTTCATGGCCTTGTCGAGAGCCTGGTCCAGGACCACCAGCAGAGCATCCCGCACCGACCCCCGGAAGCGGGCATCGAACTGGACGATCGGCACGTCATCGCGGACGGCGAGGGCCCAGCGGACCTCGTCCAGGTTGTAGCCGAGCTGCCCGTTGAAGGTGTTCACGCCGACCACGAAGGGCAGCCCGGCCCGCTCGAAATAGTCCACCGCGGGATAACAGTCATCGATCCGGGTCGTATCGACCACGACGAGCGCGCCCAGGGCGCCGCGGACGAGGTCGTCCCACATGAACGCGAAGCGGGTCTGGCCCGGCGTGCCGAACAGGTACAGCTTCAGCGTCTGGTCGATGGTGACACAGCCGAAGTCCATGGCGATGGTCGTGGTGGTCTTGCCGGACGCCTGGCCCGGGTCGTCCACGCCGACCCCCTCCATGGTCATCTCCGCCTCGGTGGTCAGCGGCGAGATCTCGGAGATGGCCCCCACGGTGGTCGTCTTGCCCACGCCGAAGCCGCCGGCCACGATGATTTTGACCGGCACCGGGGGTGCGGTCCGCTGGGGCCCGTTGGGCACCCGTGCCGTGCCGACGACGCGGCGGTCAGGATATGGATCGAAGTCCACGGATCACTCGCATGATGGTCTCGGGGTCGGGGAAGTCGTTCTCCAACACGTGAACGTCAAGGTGTCCGGCGGCCCTCAGGTCGCCGACGAGAATCCGGGTGACGCCGAGGTGCATCCGGAGCCGGGCGGAGATCTCCGCTACCGACAGCGGCTCGCCGCAGAGGTGCACGATCGCCCGCTGCTCGGGCGACAGGCGCGCGGTCAGCGCGCCCGGGTGCGAGCTGACCTGGGTCTCCAGCCCGATGTTGGGGTCGAGCCCGTCGACGCGTCCGGAGGTGAGGACGAACGGACGCAGCGACGTGGTCTGCTCGCCGGGTGGGGGCCCGGGAGGGGACGCCGACGGCGGTGCCGGTTGGTACCGCGCGCCGGTGCCCGTGTTGCGCAGATACGGCCGGACACCTGGCGCCGCCGGGTGTTCCGGGTCGTCGGGGTCGGCCGGCTGTCTCATTGCTGGACGGCGTTTTTCAGTTCAGCGATGAGCCGCGGGCTGAGTGCGCCGCCGGCCCGCGTGGCGAACAACGTCATCTCGTACGCCAGCGTGCCCAGGTTGGCGGTGCGGTCGGCGATGACGCCCAGCACCGAGCCGGCGCTGATCGCGGTGACCAGCAGGTAGCCGTCGGCCATGTCGATGATGACCCGGTTGAGGCTGCCCAGCGCGTACCAGCTCGCGGCGCCGCCGGCCAGGCTGGTCAGGCCGGACACGACCGCCGCGAGGCGCTCGGCGTTGGGCCGGTCCTTGATCGCGGACATGGCCATCAGCAGACCGTCGGACGAGACGGCGATCGCTTCGACGACTCCCGCGGTGCCGGACGTGAACGAGTCCAGCAGCCAGTTGAAGGTCTTGGCCTCGGCGCTGAGCTGGGATTGCGCGTAGTCGCGACCGTTGCCGGTTTCGGTGGAGTAGGGGGAAGTCATCGCGGTTGTCCCTCTGGTTGTGGCTGGGTTTCGTTCAATGCGCGGGCGACGCCGTACTCGAACTGTTCCATCTGTGCGCGCGCGGCGTCCGGGTCGAGCGGCTGGGCCGGCGAGGCGGCCGGCACCGGGTTCATCGGCGGGTCACCCACCGGCAGCGTCGCGCCCGGCACCCGGCGGCTCAGCGGCGGGTGGCCGGCGGCCGGCGGGGAGGACATGTCCTGCTCGATGACGTCCCACTGGGCGCGGGACACGCCGGCCTCGAAGGCCTCGAACGCCTCGCGGGCGGCGAGGGCGTCGTCCGAGGTCGGCGGGGTGACCGGCAGCTTCGGCCCGGACTCCACCGGCAGCTGGTTGCCGGGCACGCGGCGGCGCAGCGGGGTGACGGGGGCGCCGTTGCGCCCCTCCGGGCTCGTGCGCTGCTGCGGCACCGGGGGTACGGGCTGAGCCGGCTGCTCGAACCTGTTCGGCTCGGGGCGGTGGTACGACTCCGCCTCGGTGCGCTGGCGCGGGAGCTGGATCGCGTCGGACGGCGCCGACATGACGATCGGTCCCTCCACCACCTCCGGCTCGGCGTACCGGCCGGCCGACGGCAGCTCCGGGGCGGTCGCGGGGAAGCGGCCGGCCACCGGCGTGCCGGCGTCGTAACCGGCCGGCGCCTCGTACGCCGACTGGTGGGCCTGCTGCTCGGCGTAGCTGCTCGGGGCCGCCTCCAGCGCCGGGGCACCGGCGCGGACCGGGGCGAAGGCGTTCCAGGAGCGGCCCGCCTCCAGCGTCTTGGTCGCGCGGTGCAGCACGTTCGGGTCGAACGGCTGGGCGCTGCCCGGCACCGACCGGCCCGACGCGCCCGCGATCAGCGGCGCGAACTCGGTGTGGTGGCTGGGCACGGTGGCCTGGATCGGCTGCATCGGCGGCATGGCCTCGCGGGGGGCCACGAGGTGAGCCGGACCGAGGTCGACCCATGCGGTGACGCCGCCCTCGGGCGTATCCGTGAGCGTGACCTCGATGCCGTGCCGCCGGGCGAGGCGGCCGACCACGAACAGGCCGAGCACCTCACTGGGGGCCAGGTCGAGCCGCTCACGGCGGGTCAGCCGGGCGTTCTCCTCGGCGAGGCGCTCCGGCGCCAGGCCCAGGCCGCGGTCGACGATCGCCAGGCGGGCTCCGCCGCGCAGCTCCGCCGCGCTGACGGTGACCCGGGTGTGCGGCGGCGAGAACGACGTCGCGTTCTCCATCAGCTCGGCGAGCAGCAGGGTCAGGTCGGCCAGTACGGCCGGCACGACCACGATCTCCTCCGGCACCTCGACGTCCACGCGGGTGTAGTCCTCGATCTCACCGAGGGCGAGCCGCACGACGTCGGACAGGGACAGCGGGGCCATGTGGTCGTTCGCGCCGACGGCACCGGAGAGCACGACCAGGCTGCTCGCGTTCCGGCGGAGGCGGCTGGACATGTGGTCGAGCCGGTACAGCTCGCGCAGGCGGTCGCTGTCGGTCTCCCGGCGCTCCAGGTTGTCGATCAGGGCGAGCTGGCGGCCGACCAGGTTCTGGGTACGGCGACCGACGTGACCGAACATCTGGGCGACGTTGCGGCGGCCCAGCACCTGCCGTTCCACCAGCCGGGCGGCGGTGTTCTGCACCCGGTCGAAGGCCCGGGCCAGGTCACCGATCTCGTCCTGGGCCTGCACGTCGACGGCGTCGAGCCGGATCGGGCGGGCCGATTCGGCGTCGTCGTCGGCGACCCGCTCGAAGCGGGCCAGCAGCGCCGGCGGGAACGGGGCACCGGAGAGCTGCGCGGCGCGGGCGATGGTCGCCATCCGCAGCACGGGCATCACCCCGGGCACGATGGGCGTGTCACAGCCGGCCGCGGCGACCCGGTCGCGCAGCCGCAGATATTCGTCGGCCTCGAAGAACATCTGCGTGATGGCGAAGTCAGCGCCGGCCCGGCACTTGCTGATGAAGTTGCGGGTGTCGGCCTCGATGTCGGCCGAGCGCGGGTGCTTGTAAGGGAACGCGGCGACGCCGACGCTGAAGTCACCGGCCTCGCGCAGCAGCCGCACGAGATCCTCGGCGTAGAGCACACCGTCGGGGTGGCGCACCCACTCGCCCATCGGGTCACCGGGCGGGTCACCCCGGACGGCGAGCACGTTGCGGATGCCGGCGCCGGCGAGCCGCCCGATGACGTTGCGCAGCTCGGCGACGGAGTGGTTGACCGCGGTGAGGTGGGCCATGGGCAGCAGCGTCGTCTCGGTGGCGACGCGCTCGGTCACCGCGACGGTGGTGTCCCGGGTGCTGCCGCCGGCGCCGTACGTGATCGAGACGAAGTCGGGCCGCAGCGTCTCCAGCTCACGGATGGTCTGCCAGAGCAGCTGCTCACCCTCGCGCGACTTGGGCGGCATGAACTCGAACGAGAAGGTGGGGTCCGGACGACGGATGAGCTCCCCGATCGCCGGAGACGTCGGGAGCCGCGAAGGAAGTCCGAGAGACACACCGCAGACTCTACCGGCTGGCGGACCCGGCCAGACCCGCTAGGTTGGCCCCGTGACGTCCCCGCTAGAACGCGCCGGCCTGCGGCCTCGCGTCGACAAGGCCCTGGCCGCGTTCCTCACCACCCAGCGGTCCCGGCTGCTCGCCATCGACGGGGTGCTGGCCGACCTGGCCGACGCCCTCGACGACTTCGTGCTGCTCGGCGGCAAGCGGCTGCGCCCGGCGTTCGCCTACTGGGGCTACCGCGGTGCCGGCGGGGCCGACTCCGAGCAGGTCGTCGCCGC
>NZ_JBEZGQ010000647.1:0-4924 GCF_040650095.1 Actinoplanes sp. NPDC048791
GGCCAGCCGCTCGACGAGCGGCGGCTGCCCGACTCGCCGCTGCGCGACATCGCCGGGGTGCTGCGCAGCTACGAGTACGCCGCCTACCAGCTGCTGGTGGACCAGGACGACAATGAGCACCTGGCCGCCCGGGCCCGCGAATGGGTCGACCGCAACCGCACCGCCTTCTGCGACGGGTACGCGGCCGCCTCCGGCCACGACCCGCGGGAGCAGGGTGCGCTGCTGGCGGCGTACGAGCTCGACAAGGCGGTCTACGAGGCCGCGTACGAATCCCGGCACCGGCCCGGCTGGCTGCGCATCCCGCTGCGGTCGATCGCGCGGCTCGCCGGCTGATGACCCCGTCCGACCGCCCCGCCACCGCCCTTGACCGGACTTGAGACGACTCCCCGAGGAGTACCGATGCAGACCACCCCGTCGCCGTCCCTGGCCGGCGATCAGCGCGCGATGAACGCCGTGATGGCCGGCGACACGCACGATCCGCACAGCCTGCTCGGCACGCACCCCAGCGGCGACCACACGGTGATCCGCACGCTGCGCAAGGGCGCCAAGGAGGTCACCCTCGTCGTCGGTGACGAACGCGTCCCGATGACGGCGGTGCACCCCGACGGCATCTTCGCCGCCTCGGTGCCCGGCACGGTGCTCGACTACCGGATCGACGTCGAGGGCACCGTCTGCGACGACCCGTACCGGCATCTGCCCTCCCTCGGTGAGCTCGACCTGCACCTGATCGGTGAGGGCCGGCACGAGAAGCTCTGGAAAGTGCTCGGCGCCCAGGCCAAGGGCGAGGGCGTCGCCTTCGCCGTGTGGGCGCCCAGCGCCCGCGGCGTGCAGCTGATCGGCGACTTCGCCGGCTGGGGCCCGTTCGACGGCCTGCCGATGCGTTCGCTGGGCAGCAGCGGCGTCTGGGAGCTGTACGTGCCCGGCGCCTCCTCCGGCACCAAGTACAAGTTCAAGATCCTCGGCCGCGACGGCGTCTGGCGCGAGAAGGCCGACCCGCTGGCGCAGCACACCGAGGTGCCCCCGCGCACGGCGTCGGTCGTCTACGAGTCCTCGTACGAGTGGCAGGACGCCGACTGGATGGCCCAGCGCGCGACCAAGCAGTGGCACCAGGAGCCGATGAGCGCGTACGAGGTGCACCTCGGCTCGTGGCGGCCCGGCCTGTCCTACACCGAGCTGGCCGAGCAGCTGGTCGACTATGTGGTGGAGACCGGCTTCACCCACGTCGAGCTGATGCCCGTGATGGAGCACCCGTTCGGCGGCTCGTGGGGCTACCAGGTCACCGGCTACTTCGCGCCGACCTCCCGCTTCGGCTCCCCCGACGAGTTCCGCTACCTGGTCGACAAGCTGCACCAGGCCGGCATCGGCGTCATCCTCGACTGGGTGCCCGCCCACTTCCCCAAGGACGAATGGGCGCTGGCCCGCTTCGACGGCACCCCGCTCTACGAGCACGGCGACTGGCGGCGCGGCGAGCACCCGGACTGGGGCACGTACGTCTTCGACTTCGGCCGGCGCGAGGTCCGCAACTTCCTGGTCGCCAACGCCAACTACTGGTGCGAGGAGTTCCACGCCGACGGCCTGCGGGTCGACGCGGTCGCCTCGATGCTCTACCTGGACTACTCGCGCAAGGACGGCGAGTGGACCCCGAACCAGTACGGCGGCCGGGAGAACCTCGACGCGATCAGCTTCCTGCAGGAGATGAACGCGACCGTCTACCGCAACAACCCCGGCGTGGTCACCATCGCCGAGGAGTCGACGGCGTGGCCGGGCGTCACCCGCCCCACCCACCTCGGCGGGCTGGGCTTCGGCTTCAAATGGAACATGGGCTGGATGAACGACACCCTCTCGTACATGGAGAAGGAGCCGATCTACCGGCAGTGGCACCACCACCAGATGACCTTCGCCACGGTCTACGCCTGGAGCGAGAACTACATCCTGCCGATCAGCCACGACGAGGTCGTGCACGGCAAGGGCTCGCTCACCGGCAAGATGCCCGGCGACCAGTGGCAGCAGCTGGCCAACACCCGGGCGCTGCTGGGCTTCATGTGGGCCTTCACCGGCAAGCAGCTGATCTTCATGGGCGCCGAGATGGGCGACCAGCGCGAGTGGAGCGAGGAACGCGGCCTCGACTGGGACCTGCTCGCCGACGAGAGCCGCGGCGGCGGCATCCACAAGCTGGTCAAGGACCTGAACAAGGCGTACCGGGACATCCCGGCGCTGTGGACGCAGGACACCACGGCGAGCGGCTTCCGCTGGATCACCAGCGAGGACTCGCAGCACAACACGTTCTCGTTCCTGCGCCTGGCCCCGAACGGCGACACGCTGGCCTGCGTGGTCAACTTCGCCGCGGTCCCGCACGACAACTACCGCATCGGCCTGCCCCGGGCCGGCGTCTGGCGCGAGGTCGTCAACACCGACAGCACCCTGTACGGCGGCTCCGGCGTGGGCAACCTCGGCGAGGTGCACGCGGAGGAGATGCCGTGGCACGGGCTGAACGCGTCCGCGTCGCTGCGCGTGCCACCGCTGGGCGCGGTCTGGCTGCACCTCGAGGGCTGAGCCGCTCTTTGCGGGGAGGCGGCCGAAACTGTCGGTGGCCGGGTCTAAGGTGCGAGAAGTTGTTCATTCTCGGCGAAGGAGCCGGCCATGGCAGTGCGTCTCAATCCGTACATCGCGTTCACCGACGGCAAGGCCCGCGCCGCGATGGAGTTCTACCACTCCGTCCTCGGCGGCACGCTCAACGTCAACACCTTCGGTGAGTTCGGCGCCGACGACCCGACGCTGGCCGACAAGGTCATGCACGCCACGCTGGTCACCGACACCGGCATGGTCCTGATGGGCGCCGACGCACCGCCCGGTCTGGAACACGTGCCGGGCAACGACATCGCGATCAGCCTCAGCGGCGACGAGGCCGACGTGATGCGCGAGTGGTGGGCCAAGCTGGCCGACGGCGGCGCGGTCAGCACCCCGCTGGAGAAGCAGATGTGGGGCGACGAGTTCGGCACCTGCACGGACCGCTTCGGCGTGGAATGGATGGTCAACATCGCCGCGCCCCAGTCCTGATGCTCGAGGAGCTTCGCCGCATCTGCATGGCTCTCCCCGAGATCACCGAGCGGCCCAGCCATGGGGCGCCCACGTGGTTCGTGCGCGACCGGCGGACCTTCGTGACCCTGTGGGAGCACGGCCATCATGACAACCAGTTCCCGCACCTGTGGTGTGCGGCGCCGCCCGGAGCCCAGCAGGAGCTGATCGCCGCGGCTCCGGAGCGCTTCTTCCGCCCGCCGTACGTGGGGCACCGCGGCTGGCTCGGCGTCCGCCTGGACGGCGACGTCGACTGGGCCGAGATAGCCGAGCTGTGCCAGGACGCCTACGAAACCGTCGCGACGCCGAAGAAGTCAGCTTCCAGGAGGCCGTAAAGGAGGTCGTCCGTCCACTCGCCCTTGCTCCAGGTGTGCTGCCGCAACAGTCCTTCGCGCTGGAAGCCGGTCCGCTCCAGCAACCGGTACGAAGCGACGTTGCGGGCGTCGCACTCGGCCGACACCTTGTGCAGCCCTTTGACCCGGAACAGATGGTCCAGCACGGCCCGGACGGCCTCGGTGGCGTAGCCGTGCCCCTGCCGGGCGGGCGCCAGGCTGTAGCCGAGCTGGGCCTGCATCCGGTTGTCGTGCAGATTGACGGCGACGTCACCGATGTGCGCCCGCTCGGCGGTGAGCTCCACGGCGTACTGGAACCACCCCGGCTGATCGGGATCCGCGGCGGCCATGGACTCGATGGCGTAGCGGGCCTTCTCCACGGGGTACGGCGAATTCCAGGACTGGTAGCGCGCGACCTCGGGATCCGTCCGGTAGGCGGCCAGGGTCTCGGCGTCGGCTGGGCGGAAGCGGCGGAGCACCAGCCGTTCGGTCGTGAGGAGCACGGGTTCGAGCGTACGCAGGGATCGGGAGGACGGGACATGGACCTGGGCGACCGCGACGCGCTGCTCCGCCACCTGGCCGAGGCAGTCGGGTCGGTCTCCGTCACCCACCCGACCCGGGTTGCCATCGACGGGCCGCCACCGGCAAGACCACCCTCGCCGATGAGCTGGCCGGGGTCCTGCGGGAACAGGGCCGTGAGGTCGTCCGCGCGACGATCGACGATTTCCTGCTCCCTCGGGCCCAGCGCTACCGACGCGGTGAGTTCTCCGCCGAAGGCTGTTACTTCGACACCCACGACTACGAAGCCCTGAACCGGGTTCTGCTCGACCCGCTCGGCCCGGCCGGAGACCGACGCTTCCAGCCCGGGGTCTACGACCACCCGACGGATGCTGTGCTGTCACCACCGGCCACAACCGCCCCCGCCGACGCCGTACTGATCTTCGACGGCGTCTTCCTCCTGCGCCCGGAACTGATCGGTCAGTGGGACGTGCGCATCTTCGTGTCGACCGCGCTCGAGAAGACCGTGCACCGCGCGGTGATCCGAGAGGGCCGGGTGTCATCCCAGGCCGACGTCGAACGGCGCTGGCGCGAGCGCTACATCCCGTCGCAGCAGCTCTACTTCGCGACGGCCCGGCCGACCGAGCTGGCCGACATCATCGTGCACAACGACGAGCCCCGGCAGCCGGTCTGGGCGACCCGAACTCGTGGGGGACTCTGACGCGGGATCCTGCCGAGCGGCGGCCAGCCCGTCGTACTCTTGCGCGCACGACAGCGCCGGCGGCCAGGCCGGCTGATCATGTGCCGGCGCTCACCCGCATGCCGAACGCCGCCGGCCGGCCCTCGGCGGCGAGCTCACGGCGATTGATCAACGGGCGAACCGCCATGGGGTCGGAACTCACGAGCCGCTGGTGTTGATGGTCGCGGGCCGTTGAGGCGGCCGCCGGGATTGACGGGGCCGGACCGGCCACGCGAAATGGCCAGGGCCAGGGCCAGGGCCAGGGCCAGGGGCTGGGGCC
>NZ_JBEZGQ010000648.1:0-4922 GCF_040650095.1 Actinoplanes sp. NPDC048791
GTGCGTACGCCGGGAGATCAGGTAGGCGATGGTGAATCCGAGCACGGTCTGCAGACCGACCGCGCCGACCACGTAGACCAACGTTGTCAGGGCCCCGGCGGCTGAGCCCTCAGCAGCTCTCAGTAGGTGCTGCCGGAGTCTCTGACCAGGAAGATGACGAAGACGGCGATGCCCAGCAGCGCGATCGCGGTGACGACCCAGCCGACGATGATGCCGGCCAGCGCCAGGCCGGCCCCGCCCGCACCCGTGGCGCGGATCCGGCTGCGGGCCACGTGGCCGAGGATCGCACCGACGATGCCGAGCAGCCCGCCGATCGACCAGAGGCACAGGCCCGCCACCCCGGCGCAGGACACGACCAGGGACGCGATCGCCAGGCCCTCGGTCGGCCGGGCCG
Source organism: Actinoplanes sp. NPDC048791 (assembly GCF_040650095.1). Lineage (NCBI taxonomy): Bacteria > Bacillati > Actinomycetota > Actinomycetes > Micromonosporales > Micromonosporaceae > Actinoplanes > Actinoplanes sp. NPDC048791. The sequence continues at coordinate 395 of NZ_JBEZGQ010000648.1, forward strand.
GCGCGTACGGATAGCCCTGCGGGGAGTACGGGCTGCCGGAGTTGCCGTAGTCGTAACCCGGCGCGGGCGGGACGCCGTACCCCTGGATCTGGGGTGCCGGGTAGTCGTAGCCGTACTGCTGGGGGTTGGGCGGTGGTGGTTGATACGCCTGGATCGGCGGGTCCGGCGGTGGCGGATAGGTGCCGTCCGGTCCGGGCGGCGGTGGATAGGTCATGACTGCCTCCGTCCGGCGCTGCATCTGCGCCCGCCAGGATAGGCGGCCGTGTCACGGCGCCGCGCACACCGCGTGCCTGGTTGTGCGCGGTGTGCGGTCGCCGCGCGCCACGGTGGTCCGATGTTTGCCCCGGCTCGCGGGAGCGGGCAGGATCGCCGCATGGTCTTCGACGCCCGTACCGCCAGCGGCAGCCGCTCGAGGCGGGACGCCACCCGCCCGGCGGCCGGCCGCCGGCCCCGGTCTGCCGCGCCCAGTTCCGAGCCTGAGCAGGACCTGGGGCCCGATCCGGTCGCCGAGTCCGGCCCCGCCCAGGACGACCCCGTGACCGAGCCGGAGGAGGGCCCCGTGACGCTGCGGTTGGACGGAAAGGTCGCGCTGGTCACCGGCGCCGGCAGCCCGGACGGCATCGGGTACGCGACCGCGCGCCGGCTGCGTGACCTCGGCGCCCGGGTGGCGATCGTGTCGACCACCCGGCGGATCCACGAGCGCGCGTCCGAGCTGGGCGTCACCGGTTTCGTGGCCGATCTCACCGACGAGGCCGAGGTCGGTGCGCTCGCCGACGCGGTCCTCGACCAGCTCGGTGACGTCGAGGTGCTGGTCAACAACGCGGGCCTGGCCAGCCGGACCAGCCCCGAGGTGCTGCGCCCGGTCGCCCAGCTCACGTACGACGAGTGGCGCGCCGAGATCGACCGGAACCTGAGCACCGCGTTCCTGTGCAGCCGGGCGTTCGTGGGTGGCATGTCCGAGCAGGGCTGGGGCCGCATCGTGAACCTGGCGGCGACCGCGGGCCCGATCAACGCCCTGCCCACCGAGGCCGCCTACGCCGCGGCGAAGTCGGGCGTCGTCGGCCTGACCCGGGCGCTGGCGATGGAGCTGGTGGCCGACGGCATCAACGTCAACTGCGTGGCGCCGGGCACGATCTACACCGCCGCGTCCACCGTCACGGAGATCAAGCAGGGCCTCGGCACCCCGATCGGGCGCCCGGGCACCCCGGACGAGGTGGCGGCGGCGATCGCCTTCCTGTGCTCGCCCGCGGCGTCGTACATCACCGGGCAGATGCTGGTGGTCGACGGCGGCAACAGCGTCCGCGAGGCCGAGTTCCGCTGAGCCGCCGGAACGCCCGGTGGACGCTGGTCCACCGGGCGGCCGAACGTCAGTAGGTCGTGGTGCCGGACGAGCCGATCGCGAAGATCGCCACGACGATGTAGAAAGCGCAGATCAGCACGTAGATGCTGGTGAAGATGTAACCCAGCCAGAGGCCGGCGGTGGCCAGGCCCTCACCGGACTCGCCGGTCTGCCGGATCTGCTTCTTGGCGACGTGCCCCATGACGATCGCGGCGGGCGCGAACACGAAGGCGAAGACCAGCGCCAGGATGGCCATGGTGTTGGTCGGCGCCTGGGGCGTGTAGGGCTGCTGCGCGTAAGGCTGGCCGTAGCCGGGCTGCTGCTGGCCGTACTGCGGCTGGCCGTAGGGCTGTCCGCTGGACGGGGCACCGTAGGGCGGCTGCTGCCCGTACGGCTGTCCGCTGGACGGCGCGCCGCTGGCCGGAGACGCATAGGGGTCCTGCGAGTAGGGCGAGTTGGGGTCGTAACCCGGCTGCTGCCCGTAGGGCTGCTGGGGCTGATATGGATCCGGCGTACCACCGGGCGGCGGGTAAGTCATCAGAGGTCCTCCTCGTTCACCCCGGCACGGTACTAGCCGGGGCGTAGTCAGGGGGACCCGACGCAGGGTATCCGACCTGCCGGATCGGCTCAGGACAACTTGGTGAGCCGGCCGACGGCCCGCTCGACGGCCAGGCAGCGGTCCTCGACGTAGTCCATCCCGGCCTCGGTGGCGATCCGGCGGGCCTCGGCCGAGACGATGCCGGTCTGCAACCAGACAGCGGGAGCCTTGATGGCGACGGCCTGCCGCACGATCTCCAGCGCGTCGGCGGCGGGCCGGAAGATGTCGACCAGGTCAACGGGCTCGTCGAGGTCGGCGAGCGTGGGCACGGTGCGGACCCCGAAGACCTCGTCGACGAACGGGTTGACCGGGATGATGCGCCACCCGTACCGGAGCATCTGCAACGGCACGGTGTGCGACGGCTTGTGCGGATCCCGAGAGGCCCCGACCACGGCAATGACGTTCGCCTCGGCCAGGATCTGCTGTGCACTCCTCATACCCCCGACTCTAGCCACGCGCGGCCGGGTCACAGCAGGGTCAGTTGCTGGGGCTCGGCTTCCCGGATCGTCGTGCCGGTCACTCCGTATGCCGTCGCCGGTGCCCCGTTCGCGCCGGCCGTGCGGGCCTCGCCCATCGCCGCCCGGTGCAGTCCGTGCCGCCGGGCTGCCATCCGCACCCGCGCGCCGATCTCCTTCTGGAACGACTGCGGTGCGTAGGAGCCGGCCCGGAACAGCTCGCGGTAGCGCGGCGCCAGCTCCGGGTGCTCGCGGGTGAGCCACGCCGCGTACCACTCGCGGGCGCCCGGCCGCAGGTGCAGCACCAGTGGGGAGACGCTGGCCGCGCCGGCGGCGGCGATGGCCGCGACGGTCTCCTCGATGGACTCGTCCGAGTCGGTCAGGCCCGGGAGGATCGGGGCCATCAGGACCCCCACCGAGAACCCGGCGTCGGTCAGGCGGGCCACCGCGTCGAGGCGCCGGCGTGGGCTCGGGGTGCCGGACTCGACGGCCCGCCACATCCGCTCGTCGACGAAGCCGATCGACATCGACAGGCTGACGTCGGTGACCGTGGCCGCCTGCCGCAGCAGCTCCAGGTCGCGCAGGATCAGCGTGCCCTTGGTCAGGATCGAGAACGGGTTGGCGAAGTCACGAAGGGCCGTCAGGATCGGCGGCATCAGCCGGTAGCGGCCCTCGGCCCGCTGGTAGACGTCCACGTTGGTGCCCATGGCGATGGGTGCGCCGGACCACTTCGGGGCGGCCAGCTCACGGCGGACCAGCTCACCCGCGTTGACCTTGACGACCACCTTGGAGTCGAAGTCGTGGCCGGCGTCCAGGTCGAGGTACGTGTGGGTGTTGCGGGCGAAGCAGTTGTGGCTCACCACGCCGTCGGCGATGAAGTCGCCCGTGCCGGTGGTGATGTCGTAGAGCGGCAGGGTCAGGCCGAGGTCCTCGATGTCGGCCACGGTGAGCTGGGGCTCGCTGCGCACCCCGACCCCGGCCGCGTCCAGCGGTGCCCCGCTCACCCCGGTCAGGTGCCGGAAGCGCAGGGCGGCCCACAGGTCACGGGCGACCTCGACGGAGTAGACCTCGCCGAGCTGCGGGTGCGGCGGACGGCGGCTGGGCAGGCCGAGGTGGGTCAGGGCGTCCGTGATCCGGTCCAGGAAGCCCTGGTCGCGGCTGGTGAAGACGACGGCCAGCCGGTCGGTGTAGCCGGTGGCGCCGAACGCGCCGGCCAGGAAGCCGCGATACCAGCTGCCGGACGGGAGCTCCGGCCAGCGCAGCGCCACGTGCATCGGGATGTCTTCGAGATAGGAGTCCGCGCGGATCCAGGCGTCGCTCTCCCGGGCGCCGGCCGGGGCCCCGGCGTCGCCGCGGACCAGGCCGCAGAGGTAGCCGGTGCGGTAGTCGGGGGACTCCTTCGGCGCGTCGGCGAAGCCGCCCACGCCGGACAGCCGGTCGCCCACCGCCAGGGCCGGGAGACCGGGCTCGGCCGGGCTGACGTGCCGCCAGCCGCGGTCGGTGAGGAAGCGGTGATCACCACTGGACACCAGGCGGGTGCCGTCGGCCAGGGTGACCCGGAAGGCCGGCTTGCTGGTGGTCCAGTGGTCGAGCACCGTGGTCGGCACATAGCGCCGGTGCGGACCGGCGCCCATCGTGCCCAGCACCGCGTCGCCGACCTGCACCTGCGACAGCGGCCGGGTCGACCCGTCGGCCAGCAGGATCGGGGTGTCGCCGCTCAGGCAGTAGGAGCAGGCGTGCGAGCAGCCCCGGTAAGGGTTGATCGTCCACTCGAAGGGCACCCGGGACGCGCCGGGCACCTTGTTGATCAGGGACTTCGCCCGGATCTCGTAGAACGTCATGCCGGCGAACCCGGGCGTGTCGAAGGTGCGGACGGTCGCGCCGGGCAGCGCCAGCGGCAGGGGTGGGGCCGCCGGCACTGCCCTGTCCGGGAGCGAGTCGTCGCCGGCCGGGGCCGACAGGTGTGACCATCGCATGGCGAAGATTCGAACACATGTTCGATCCACTGTCTACCCGCACCGGGAAGCCGTACCGGAAAGAAGTTGGCCCGGACACGAAAGCGCCGCGGTACATTTAAGTCAGCGGCGCCCGTGACCACACGGGTGAGGGGTTTAGGCCGGCCAGAAGAGTTCGCAA
>NZ_JBEZGQ010000649.1:0-4917 GCF_040650095.1 Actinoplanes sp. NPDC048791
CGGCACCGGACGGGCCGCCACGTGGCCGAGCACGGCCAGCCCGGCGACGGCACCCGCGGCGGCGGCGCCGATCAACGCCACCCACAGTGATGGAAGCAGCAGGCGACGCCGGCTGACCGGCGCGGTGAGCAGCCAGGACGCGGCCGGGCGGCTCAGCGCGAGCGGGCCGAGGCGACGCAGGGCAAGGTAGAGCCCGCCGCCGACGACCAGCATCAGCGAGTCGCCGGCCAGTTCCGAGGCGTTCGGCTCGGCCGGCCAGACCACGGCGGCGATCTGCTTGTGCACGATGCCGCCGACGATGAGCACGAACAGCACGGCGAAGTAGTAGTTGCCGAGGGTTTCGCCGCGTTCCCGGTGCGCGGACTGGGTACGGCGCACCCAGCGGCGCAGGCCCCGGACGCTGACCGGGGCGGTCGCCGGGGCGGTCACCGGGCGTCGGCGGAGTGCAGGTCCGCCATGCTCACCGTGCTGGTGCCGGCCGCGGCCGCGAACACGTCGTCGTGGCTGGCCATCAGCACCGTGCCGCCGTCGGCGAGATAGTCGTGCAGCAGGCCGGCCACCAGCGCCCGGCCCTCGGGGTCGAGGCGTTGCTCCGGCTCGTCCAGGATCAGCAGCCGGCTCGGCCGCAGCAACGCCAGGGCCAGCGTGAGGCGCTGCTTCTGCCCGGACGACATCGACGGCGGGATGGCGTCGGCGTGCGAGGCGATGCCGAAGCGGTCCAGCGCCTCGTCCATCCCGGCGGCGGCCGGGTCCAGGCCGTGCGCCCGGCAGACCAGCTCGGCGTGCTCCCGGGCGGTCAGGCCCGGGTACCAGGTCGGCGGCTCCACGGTGGTGACCACGGCCCGCCAGAACTCCGGTGTGGACCCGGGCGGGGCGCCGAAGATCTCGATCTCACCCGCGTCGGCCCGTTGCAGGCTCGCCACGCAGCGCAACAGCGTCGACTTGCCGATGCCGTTCTCACCGATCACGCAGACACCGGCGCCGACCGGCACGGTGAGCTGGACGTCCACCAGCACGGGGGTGGAGCCGTAGCTCACCGACAGGTCGCGGACCTCGATCGCGGAATGATCCACCGGGTGACGCTAGCAAACGGGGTTACGGGCGGCGGCCGTACAGGAGCTTGACCGCCTTGACGATTCGGGCGACCTGGGCCGGAGTGCGCTCGAAGGTCATCGCGGGCAGGAGCGACGGTCCCCGCCGTACGGTGATCGACTTGGCCCGGCCGAACTCGCGCAGCCCGTCCTCGCCGTGGATGCGCCCGAAGCCGGAGTCGCCGACCCCGCCGAACGGCAGCGTGGCCATCCCGACGAAGCTCAGCGTCGAGTTCACCGCGACCATGCCGGTGTGCAGGCGCCGGGCGATCCGGATCCCGTGCGCCTTGCCGAAGACCGCCCCGCCCAGCCCGTACGGCAGCGCGTTGGCCCGGCTGATCGCCTCCTCGGTGTCGGCCACCTTGGTGATCGTCACCGTGGGACCGAAGGTCTCCTCGCGGATCGCGGCCGAGTCCTCCGGCACGTCGACCAGCACGGTCGGGGCGACGTTGGGCGGCTGGACCGCACCGGCGCCACCGAGCAGCGCCCGGCCGCCACCGGCCAGCGCGTCGTCGATGTGCCGGCGGATGACGTCCACCTGGCCCGGCATGGTGATCGGCCCGATCTCCTCACCGAGGCGCAGCTTGCCGGCCTTCTCGACGACGGCCGCGACGAAGGCGTCGTAGACCGGGGCGACCGCGTAGACCCGCTCGATGCCGATGCAGGTCTGCCCGGCGTTGGTCATCGACCCCCAGACGGCGGCCTCGGCCGCGGCGTTCACGTCGGCGTCGGCGTCGACGATCAGCGCGTCCTTGCCGCCGGCCTCCAGCACCACCGGGGTGAGCGTCTCGGCGCAGGTGGCCATGACCTTCTTGGCGGTGGCGGTGGAACCGGTGAAGGCGATCTTGCCGACCCCGGACCGGCACAGCGCGGCGCCGACGTCACCCAGGCCGTGCACGACCTGGAACACCGGCTCCTCGGGGACGATCTCGGCGAACGTGTCGGCCAGCCACTGGCCCACCGTGGGGGTGTATTCGCTGGGCTTGAGCACGACCGCGTTCCCGGCGGCCAGCGCGCCGCTGATCGGGCCCAGCGGCGTGAGGATCGGATAGTTCCACGGCCCGATGACGCCGACCACGCCGTACGGCTGGTACTCCAGGTGGCCGGAGTGCTCGGCGACCAGCAGCCGGGTCCGCATCCGGCGGGGGCCCAGCACGCGCTTGGCGTTGCGGGCGGCCCAGTCGATGTGCTCGATCGCGGCGGTGGCCTCGACGATGGCGTCGGCGAGCGGCTTGCCGGTCTCCGCGTGGGTGAGCGCGGCCAGCTCCTCGATGCGCTCGGCGAGCAGGGCCCGCCAGCGCAGCAGCCGGGTCCGGCGGCCGTCGAAGTTGAGGCCGGCCCACCAGGAGCCGGCGGCGCGGGCCCGCTCCACGGCGGCCTCGACCGCCTTGTCGTCCGAGATCGGGACGCGGCCCGCCTCGGCGCCGGTCGCAGGGCTGGTCGAGACGAGGAAACCGTCCTCGACCACGGGCATGCCGGGAGTACGGGTAGCCGTCATGAACGTGAGTCTAAGTCGCATTCGGCGTGCCGCACCTCACACGTACGCTTGATTATCGTGAGTCCTCGCCGTAACCGCCCCCGACGCGACACCGCGCCCACCCCACTGGGTGACGAGCGCACCCGCAAGGGCATCGAGGGCGTCCAGCAGTACCAGGACGGCGAGTGGCTGGTCCGGTCGATCTTCGGCGGCGCGGCCACCAAGACGTACCGCTGCCCCGGCTGCATGCAGGAGATCCGCCCGGGCGTCGCGCACATCGTGGCCTGGCCGGCCGACGAGCGGGGCGACGAGAGCGACCGGCGGCACTGGCACACCGGCTGCTGGCGCGCCCGGGACCGGCGCAGCCCGGGTGTGGAGCGCTCGCGCAACGCCCCCCGATATGGACGAGGATGAAGGCGTGACCAATCAGATCCGTGCCAACTCCGTGCTGCCCGCCCGGCGCGAGGACATCACCCTGCACACCGCCGACGGCCTCACCCTGGTCGGTGAGCTGGCCCGGCCGGAGTCCGGCGAGCCCGTGGCCACGCTGATCTGCCTGCACCCGCTGCCCACCCACGGCGGGATGATGGACAGCCACGTCTTCCGCAAGGCGGCCTGGCGGCTGCCCGCGCTGGCCGGGGTGGCGGTGCTGCGGTTCAACACCCGGGGCACGTCCAGCGTGCGCGGCACCAGCGAGGGCGAGTTCTCCTCCGGCGTCGACGAGCGCTTCGACGTCGCCGCCGCGATCGAGTACGCGGAGTTCCACGACCTGCCGAACATCTGGCTCATCGGCTGGTCCTTCGGCACCGACCTGACCCTGATGCACGGGCTGGACCCGGCCATCACCGGCGCGATCCTGCTGTCCCCGCCGCTGCGTTTCTCCCAGCCGGAGCACCTCGCCGCCTGGGCCGCCGGTGGCAAGCCCCTGACCGCGCTCGTGCCCGAGTTCGACGACTACCTGCGGCCGGCCGAGGCGGAGTCCCGCTTCGCGGCGATCCCGCAGGCCGAGGTCGTCGGGGTGCCCGGCGCCAAGCACCTGTGGGTCGGCGACGCCGAGAAGGTGCTGGACGAGATCGTGCGACGGGTCGCCCCGGACGTGCCGGTGCCGCTGCCGCGGACCTGGGACGGGCCCATCGAGTCGGGCGACATGAACGCGTACGCCGACCGGACGGTGGCCGCCTTCGCCGACGTGCCGGTCCCCAAGCCGCTGGCCGACTGATCCCCTACTTGTTCTCCATGCTGGGGTTAACGACCTCACGGACGATCAACTGGATCGCGGCGACCATCGGGATGGCGATCAGCGCACCGATCACCCCGAAGAGCCCCACGCCCAGCAGCGCCGCAGTCACCGCGGCCACGTCGCTGACCTTCACCGACCGGCGCATCACGTTCGGATAGATCAGGTAGTTCTCCACCTGCTGATAGATCACGAAGAAGACGATGCAGGCGATACCGGTCGGCAGCGAGGCGGCCAACCCGACCAGGCTGACGACGACCGCACCGAGCGTCGCCCCGATCTGCGGGATGAGGTCGCAGACGGCCACCACGACCGCCAGCGCGAACGGGTAGGCCAGCCCCACGATCATCGCGAACACCCAGGTGCTCAGCCCGGCCAGCACGGCGATGGCGATCGCCCCGACCATGTACGCGCCCACCTTGCCGAGGATCTCGTCGGTGAGCAGCCGCACCCGCTGCCGCCGGGAGCGCGGGACGAGGGCGTACCCGCCTTCCTTGATCCGGTCGAACGCCGCCAGGAAGTAGATGACCAGGACCAGCACGGTCAGCACGTTGAAGATCGTGCCGAACAGCAGTCGCGCGCCGCCGACCACGCCGCCCAGCGCGTTGGTGACCGTGCCCGCGTCCAGGGCGCTCTGCACCCGGGACAGGATGTCGTAACGCTGGACCAGGTCCCGGACGGTCTCATTGCGTTGCAGGCTCTCGATGAAACCCGGCACGTTCTCGATGAGCTGCCCGGTCTGGGTGACCAGCGGCGGCACCAGCGCGAAGACACCGCCGCAGAGCAGCAGCACCACCGAGAGAGCGATGACCGTCACGGCCAGGCCGCGGGGGAGGCCCCAGCTGCGCAGCCGGGTGACGGCCGGGTTGAGGCCGATGGCCAGGAACAGCGCGATGAAGATGAGCACCAGGATCGATGCCGCGTTGCGCAGGCCGAGGAAGATCCCGTACGCCGTGAGCAGGCCCAGCCCGCCCAGCAGCCCGACCAGGAACGGGTTGCGCCGGTTGAGCGGGGGACCGGGCGGACCGAACTGCCCGTCGCGGAGCGGGTCGTCGACGTGCGGCGGGGCCGCTGGCGGCTGGGCTGCTCGCGGCCTGGATGCGGGCGGCCGG
>NZ_JBEZGQ010000650.1:0-4916 GCF_040650095.1 Actinoplanes sp. NPDC048791
CCGTGGACGGCGCCACCGGCACCGTCACCCCCATCAAGGTCACCTGAGCGGCTTCTCAGCGGCTCAGCCGGCGCTCAGGAAACCCCGCGCAGTCTGTTCGTCGAGTGAGGACAGCGACGAACGGGGAGATCCATGCGGTGCAACGGAAACCAGGTGAGTCGCCGGCTGGTGCTGGCCGGCGGGGCGGGCGTGACAGCGGGGGCGCTGTTGCCCACGGCCGCCCCCGCGGCGAGCCGGAACGGCGGGGCGGCCGACGAGATCTTCGCCTTCGCCACCGCTCCCGAACCGGCCGGCCAGGTCGACTGCCAAGTCTGGAGGCGTGCCGCCAGCGGGCCGGCGGGGTCACTTCACCTCGCTCCAGATGTGACACTGATCCGTCATAAGTGATGCCGTTCTTCTTTGCCCGTACGGGCACACTTCAGCGCCGCCGCCCGCTGAGCGTGCGTCGCACGACATACTCGGGTGGACATTCCCGCAGTCGTGTCAACTCTCCGGTAGAGGTTCGGCGTATGAGCCCCGACAGGGCACAACCGGATTGGCGTAACGCGCGGTCGCGCCCCCGGCCAGACCGGGCGGACGGTCTGGTCTCGTCACCGACCGAACACGCTACGTCGGCTGTGGTCGTTCCGGTGTCCACGGGGTCATGGAGCTACTTGAAGTCGAACGCGTCGGTGATGCTTGCGTTGCAACGTTCGGTCGGCAACGGCGCGACCCGGAGGGCTGTGTCCCAGTCGCTGACAGTCCAACGGGATCGCGCGGAACTCGACGCCGCGTACCGCGACGAGGTGAGCGCCGGCGAATGGGGGAAAGCGGCCGTACGCCTCAACGGGTTCAACGATACCGACATCAACGCCCGGGTGAAGGATCTCGGCTACGACCAGCGCACCTTGCTCCTCGCTGCCTGCCCGGACTGGAACCACCGCGTGCGCCGACCGGCGCTGGACATGAACTACAAAGAGGATGTGGCGGCCGGCCGTCTGGAGCAGGCGGCGGGCCTGCTCAACGGATTCGACGAACCCGACATGATCAGCCGGTTCGGCAGCCTTCCCGTCGAGAAGCATTTGGCGCTGCTGATCGCCTGTCCGGCCTCGGCTAAGCGGGTCCTCGAAATCGGTCTCCGACTGCAGCCCAAGCAGAAGACGCGGGTGTGGCCGGTGGCGGACTTCATCGCCATCTGGGAGAAGCTGCACGGCCGGACGATGACACCCGACGAGAAGAATGATCTCAGTCGCGGCTGCATCGGCATCACGTCACTGAACCTCGCTGACGGTGCCCCTGACCCGCCCCTGGGCCTGTCGTTCGACAGTTTCGAACATGCCCGCGCCGTGTCGCGCGCGCTCAACGACATCCTGGCCACTGCTCCAACCGTAACTAAGTACGGCGAGGCGGTGGGACTGCATCCGCTGCTGAGTCAGCTCACCGGTGTGGTGAGCGCCCTGCCGTCGAGCAATCCCGCCGAGTGGCGGGCCGTTGTCTTCTCGAAACGCTTCTACGCCAACCAGAACCCGGATTGGAACAAGCGCAAGAAGGCGGACACGAGGTCATTCAAACCGAACCCGGACACTGGCCAGGTCGACATGTCGGGGTACAAGTACAGGGGCCGTCCCGACCCATCCGAGGGCCCGGGGGCAGAAATGGTCAACTTCGACTACGGCTGGTACGACGAAGCCACCAATACCTGGTGGCACGCCAATCACTCCGAGCCCGGCATGAAGGTCTACCAAAGTACGCTCAAGCACTACTCGCAGCCGCTGCTGAACTTCGACCGGCAGGTCTTCACGGTCGCTCTGGCAAGGAAGTAAGAGGAGGTGCCGTGGATTTCTCCGAGATGGTTGATCACCAGGTCACCCTCAGCGGTGTCGCGTACAACGCGCTCGGCAGCGCTGTGGTTGCCGATCCCGATGGCGAGTGGCTCGTCTATGTGGACGGCCTCGAGAGCTGGGACGACGGCGACTACGGCAAGAAGGTGGAGGTCACCGGTCTGATGGTCCGGGAGGCCATCGCACCTCAGGCGGAGGAGAAAGACGGCCGGCACACCCACGGTGCCAAAGGCAAGGCCATGGTGATCCGCGACGCCACCTGGCAACTCCTGGACTGATGTGATCACCGAGGAATGCCGGCAGAACCTCAGCGACACGGGCGTACCGTCACCTGCGGACAAAGCTGGGGACAGGGAGCCATCGGTAGACAGGTCTTTGCGACAAGATCTCGGCTACGAGAGGGTTTCTCGCCACCCAGACCGCGGACCTGCACGAGGCCCTCACGCGGGTGGCCGCCGAGGGCTGGTCACACGTCATCCTCGATGGCAAGCTCTTTCACCGACCGCCTGGCCGAGACCACCATCAGCGTCAGGGGCGAGACCATCGACGCCTGGTACATCGTCCGTGCCGCACTTGTCCTCACTCAATGCGAATACCGGTACAACGATGACCGCTACAGCCTCGAGTTCCTGGCCTACGTGCGCCACATCTACGCCAGCCGCACCGCCGACGCCCGCTTCGTGCTCGACCGGCTCACCGCGCTGGGCGCCCGGGCAATGCCTGCCGGTCTGCGCGCCGGCCTCGACCTCGGCCGGATCGGCGCGTTCAGTGGCATCACCGGTGCCGGCCTGATGACGCTGACCCTGATGGCGGCCGACGAGCGGGTCCGGGCCGGGGCGATCGGGGACACCGACGTCGGCTTTGCGACCGCCGACGGGGGCTGGCTGCCCTTGGCGCCCGTGGTCGAGCAGGGGCTGACGGGCGCGGTGCTGGCGATCCGGCCGGGCAGCGCGTACGGCGCGATGATCGGCACGGTCTCCCCGGCGGCGGCCGTCGCGGCGACCCGCGCGTACCAGGCGGCGTTTTTCGACCTGCACCTCAAGGGCCGGCCGACGCGCCTGTTCAGCCGGCCCAGCGCGGCGCACCGGGCGGTCCGGCTGGTTCGCTGACCCGTGGGAACACTATAGGTAAGCGCTTGCCTGGATCGACGAGGGCTGATCTGATGGCGGCATGGAGCTTGATCGCAGGATGCTGTTGCGGGCCGCGCTCGGCGGGGCCGTCGCCGGTGGGCTGGGGATCACCGGACCGGCCGGCGCCGCCGGGCGCCGCCCGCCCCGACACACGATCTTCGTCGCGGGGGACTCGACCGCGGCCACGTACGCCCTCGCGGACGTGCCCCGCGCGGGCTGGGGCCAGGCGCTGCCGCTCTTCCTGCGGCCGGAGATCGCGGTGGTCAACGAGGCGCTCTCCGGCGCCAGTTCCAAGAGCTTCGCGGACCTGGGCCGGCTCGACCGCATCCTGGCCGCCATCCGTCCCGGCGACGTGCTGCTGGTGTCCTTCGGCCACAACGACGAGAAGGTCGAGGACCCGGCCCGCGGCACCGAGCCCTGGACGACCTTCCAGGAGTACCTGCGCCGCTACCTGGACGGCGCGCGGGCCCGCCGGGCCCGGCCCGTGCTGGTCACCCCGGTCGAGCGACGGCGGTTCACCGCCGAGGGCGTGCCCTACCTGTCGCACGGGGAGTATCCGGCGGCGATGCGGGCGCTGGCCGAGGACACCGGTACGCCGCTGATCGACCTGACCGCGTTGTCGTTCGCCCGCTGGGGCGCCCTGGGCCCGGAGGCGACCAAGACCCACTTCCTCTGGCTGGACCCGGGTGTCTCGCCGAACTATCCCGCCGGGGTCGCCGACAACACCCACTTGCAGGCGCACGGGGCGATCGAGGTGGCCCGGCTGGTGGTGGCGGCCGGACGGATGCTGCCGGGCCGGGACCACCGGGCACTGTGCGACCCCACGATCCCGGACGATTCGCTCGTCTGGCCCCCGACCCGGCCGGCCGAGAGCTGACCGGCAATCGTCACGGGGCCGGCAGCCGCCAGACGCTGACGTCCTGGCCGCGGGAACTCATCGTCAGCCAGGTCCCGTCACCCAGCCCGATCGGGTGCGGGCCGGCCGCGACCGGATAACGGATCGGGCCACGGACGTCCAGGGTCTCGACGTCGATGAGCCAGTGCCGCACGTCGGCGGCGCCGTACCCGTGCTCGCTGGTCTCCGCCACGAGCGTGCGGTCGTCGACCAGCCCGCACCGGAAGCCCCAGCGGGCAGCGGGATCCGCCGGCTCCAGCCGGTCGGCCAGGACGGTGCCCACTACGACGTGGTCGGACGTGCGGTGCACGGTCAGCTCCTGACCCTGCTCGTGCCCGCGGGTCAGGAACGTGCGGCCGCCCGGCCCGGCGGCGAGGAGGATCCGGTCGTCATCGGGCAGCCGCTCGACGTGCAGGACACCATCGGCGAGCCGGCCCCACAGCGCCGGTGCTCCGTCCTGACCCTCGCCGACGGCCAAACCCATGACCGCCGGGTCCGGGTGCGGGACGTGGTGCGATCCGGCGGCGTACGTCTCGGTGCCGGCCCGCGCCACGACGGTGCCGTCCGCGGGGTCGATCACCAGCCACGTCTCGGGACTGGACTCACCACGCGGATCGTCGTCCTCGCCGAGCTCCCGTACGTGGGCCCACACCGTCCGGCCGTCGGCGCCGAAGCAGGCCGAGCCGTGGTCGGGATGCTTGTGGGCCGGGTCGGCGGTGTACTCGTCCGCCGTCTCGTGCCGCTCCTCGCAGACCCAGCAGCCGTGCGGGATCTCCCACCGGGTCACGCCGTCCGGGGCCACCGCGCGCACCGCGTGCAGTCCGGTGAAGACGGCCAGGTCGAGGCCGGGCGCCACGGCGTCGACGCCGCTCGCGACGCGCGGCCAGGGTGCCGGGAAAACCACCAGCGGGGTGTGGTCGCCCGCGGCCAGCCGGTCGAGGTCGTGGACCGCCAGCGTGGCGTCGGTGCGGGTGGTCACCAGCCGCCGGCCCGGCACGCCCGGCGTCAGGGGGCCGTCGCACGTGGTGGGCAGCGACACCCTCGACCGGCTGATCCATTGGGACATCCTCC
>NZ_JBEZGQ010000651.1:0-4911 GCF_040650095.1 Actinoplanes sp. NPDC048791
CTTTTGCTCAAGCCCAGAGCTGACCCTCGAGAGCGTCCTCGGCCTCGGCCAGCGTGCCGCCGTAGGCACCGGTGGAGAGGTATTTCCAGCCGCCGTCGCAGATCACGAAGGCCACGTCGGCGCGCTGACCGGCCTTGACCGCCTCGTGCGCCACGGCCAGCGCCGCGTGCAGGATCGCGCCGCTGGAGAAGCCGGCGAAGATGCCCTCGACCTCGACGAGCTGCCGGGTGCGCAGCACCGCGTCGCGGGTGCCGACCGAGAAGCGCCGGCTCAGCACGGTCGCGTCGTAGAGCTCCGGGACGTAGCCCTCGTCGATGTTGCGCAGGCCGTAGACCAGCTCGCCGTACCGCGGCTCGGCCGCGACGATCTGGATGCCCTCGACCTTTTCCCGCAGGTAGCGGCCGGTGCCCATCAGCGTGCCGGTGGTGCCCAGTCCCGCCACGAAGTGCGTGATGGACGGCAGGTCCTGCAGCAGCTCCGGCCCGGTCGTCTCGTAGTGGGCCCGGGCGTTGCCCGCGTTGCCGTACTGGAACAGCATGACCCAGTCGGGGTGCTCGGCCGCGATCTGCTTGGCCGTCGCGACCGCCTGGTTGGAGCCACCGGCGGCCGGCGAAAAGATGATCTCCGCGCCGTACATCCGGAGCAGCTGGACCCGCTCGGAGGAGACGTTCTCCGGCATCACGCAGACCAGCCGGTAGCCGCGCAGCTTGGCCACCATGGCCAGGGAGATCCCGGTGTTGCCGCTGGTGGGCTCGAGGATGGTGTCGCCGGGGCGCAGGCGCCCGGACTCCTCCGCCTCACGCACCATGTACAGCGCCGGGCGGTCCTTGATGCTGCCGGTCGGGTTGCGGTCCTCCAGCTTGGCCCAGAGCCGCACCGGCGGCGCCCCCTCGGGCACCGTCGGCGACAGCCGGGGCAGGCCGACCAGCGGCGTGCCCCCGCAAGCGTCCAGCAGGCTCTCGTAGCGAGCCATGGGGTTACCGTCCGAGCAGGGCCGCTGCGGCGGCGAAGCCCAGTGCGCCACCGGCCACGGCCGGCAGGATGGTGACGGAGTCGCCGTCGTTCAGCGGGGCGTCGAGCGCGCCCAGGAAGCGGACGTCCTCGTCGTTGACGTACACGTTGACGAAGCGGTGCAGGCCACCCTCGGGCGTGAGCAGCCGGCCCTTGAGACCCGAGTGCTTGGTGTCCAGGTCGTCGATCAGGCCGGAGAGCGTCGCACCGGAGCCCTCGACGACCTTCGAGCCGCCGGTGTAACTGCGCAGGATGGTGGGAACGCGAACTTCGATAGCCATGACTGTGATGCTCCTAGGAAAAAGAGAAGTCGAGAGAGTTCGAGGGCAGGGTCTGCTGAGGTCGCGCGTCAGCGACACTCGTAGTAGACCGACGCGGGGCTCTGCCCGAACATGTACGACTGGACGGCGTAGCCGTCCGCACTCCCACTCACGCGTCCACCGTCGCATCCACGATGTTGACCTCTTCTTCGGTCACCACACCGTCCACGATACGGAACGAGCGAATCTCCTCGGAATCCGGCTCGCGGGTCGAGACCAGCATGTAATGCGCGCCCGGCTCACCGGCGAACGAGATGTCGGTGCGAGACGGGTACGCCTCGGTCGCGGTGTGCGAGTGGTAGATCACGACGGGTTCCTCGTCGTTGTCGTCCATCTCGCGCCAGACCCGCAACTGCTCCATCGAGTCGAACTCGTAGAACGTCATGGACCGGGCCGCGTTGTCCATCGCGATGTGCCGCGTCGGCAGGTCGCTGCCGATGGGCCCGGCGACGACACCGCAGGCCTCGTCGGGGTGGTCCCGGCGGGCGTGGGCGACGATCGCGTCGACGATCGCGCTGTCGATGGTCAGCACGCTGTTCACATTACCGTGGTGCGGCGCCGGACCGGGCGTGGCAGTGCTCACGCGCGTACGGATCACCGCGTGGGGTAGGGGTGGAGGCATGAAGCAGCGATCAATCGGAAACGTCCAGGTCAGCGCCATCGGGCTCGGCGGCATGCCGATGTCCATCGAGGGGCGGCCCGACATCGACCGCTCGGTCCGCACCATCCACGCCGCCCTCGACGCCGGCGTGACCCTGATCGACACGGCCGACGCGTACCACCTGCACGCCGACGAGGTGGGGCACAACGAGACCCTGATCGCCCAGGCGCTGGCGAGCTGGAGCGGTGACACCTCCGGCGTGCTAGTCGCCACCAAGGGCGGCCACCTGCGTCCCGGCGACGGCTCGTGGACCGTCGACGGCTCCCCCGCGCATCTGCGGGAGGCTGTCGAGGGCTCGCTCAAGCGTCTCGGCGTCGACGCCATCGGCCTCTACCAGTTCCACCGCCCCGACCCGAAGGTCCCGTACGCGGACTCCGTCGGCACCCTGCGCGAGCTGCTCGACGAGGGCAAGATCCGGCTGGCCGGCATCTCCAACGCGAACGTCGGGCAGATCCGTCAGGCCCAGGAGATCCTCGGCGGCCGGCTGGTGTCGGTGCAGAACCAGTTCTCGCCCGCGTTCCGCTCCTCGGAGGACGAGCTGCGGCTCTGCGACGAGCTCGGCATCGCCTTCCTGCCGTGGTCGCCGCTGGGCGGGATCGCCAAGGCCGGGGAGCTGGGCAGCCACTTCGCCGGGTTCGCCCAGGTGGCCGAGGCCCACGGGGTCAGCCCCCAGCAGGTCACCCTGGCCTGGGAGCTGGCCAAGAGCGAGCACGTGATCCCGATCCCCGGCGCCAGCCGTCCCGAGTCGATCACCGACTCGGTGCGGGCGGCCGAGCTGACCCTCACCGACGAGGAGCTGGCCCGGCTGGACCAGGCCGCCTAGGGCCGTTCCTCGATCTCCGGGAGGGCGTTGAGCAGGGACTCCTGGAGGTAGCCGAGGTAGGCGTAGACGGAGAGCTGGAAGACCCGGCTCGACGCGGGGTCGCGCACCACGGCCTCGTCGAGCTCGTCACCGAGGTCGGTGTCGCCCTGGATGTCGAGCCGGGTCCCCATGGCCAGCCGGGCGTCGTTGATCGCCCGCAGCCAGGCCTCGGCCTCCTCGCCGTCCAGGCGCACCTCGCCGGGGCCGTCGTCGGGCAGCGCGGCGAGGATGGCCCCGGCCTGGTCGATCTTGCCGGTCTTGAGGTCACCCTCGGTGTAGAGGCGGAACTCGGCCGAGTCGTCGGGCCGGTCCGGGTAGATGTCCGGGAAGAGCCGGCCGACCACCGGATCGGTGTGGTCGAAACCGTCCATGAGCAGGCCCACGACCTCACCGGCGACCTTGCGCAGCACGCGCACCTCGTCGATGGCGAAGGTGGCCACGCACTGGCTCCCGTTGCGTCGGAACATCGTTCAGTTCACCCGCCCACTCAACCGCGGTCCACCGTCGCCCACAGGCCGTAGCCGTGGAGTTGCGCAGCGTCCATTTCCATCCGTTCACGCGCGCCGCTGGACACGACCGCCTTGCCCTTGTTGTGCACGTCCATCATCAGCTGCTCGGCCTTGTCGTGGCTGTACCCGAAAATCTTCTGGAAGACCCAGGTCACGTACGACATGAGATTGACCGGATCGTCCCAGACGATGGTCACCCACGGCCGGTCATCAGCCGGTACCTCCTCGATCTGCGGCGTCTCTGCGGGAGCGACCTGAGGCAACGCCATGCCCCCCATCGTGCCACGCCGATTCGGGCGGGAGTCGAACCGAGCACGCCAGGCGCGCCGGGAGGGGTGGGATGGCGCAGCCCCGAGCCTGCGCCGCGCCCGCGGAAAACGCCGCTCACCGGCGCGAACAGCCGGTGGAACCGGCGGGGCGCCCGGACCCGCCCCGCCAGGCTGGGCCCGGGCAGTCACGCCGGCACCGCCGAACCGTATGGGACGGCAGCGGGGGCGGACAGATGCCTGATTACTCACCGTTTCATGCACTCTTACTCATTCTCGAACGTGGTACGGGCGGTGATGTGAAGGTGACGGATCTCGATATGCTGACCCGGTGGAGCACTGGGGATTCGTCGGTCGCGCCGACGAGTTGACCCGGCTCACGACCGTCGCCACCGGGGACACCGACCGCGGCCTCATCCTGAGCGGCAGCGCCGGCATCGGCAAGAGCCGGCTGCTGCACGAGGCCGTCGCCGCACTGCCGGAGGAGCACTACGCCGTCCACCGCGCGTCGGCGAACATAGCCAGTTCCGGGCTGCCGTTCGGCGGCCTGGCCCAGATCCTGCCCACCGACCCGCCGGCCGGGCTGTCCCCCGCCGGGCTGCTGCGCTGGGCGGTCGACGGGCTGCACGCCGACTCCGGCGACCGGCCGATGGTGCTCGCCATCGACGACGCCCACCTGCTGGATCCGCCGTCCGCCGCGCTGACCCACCTGCTGGTCCGCGAGGGCGCGACCCTGCTCGGCACGCTGCGCACGGCCGAGCCGGTGCCGTCCCCGATCAGCGCGCTGTGGACCGAGGGGCTGCTCAGCCACGCCGAGCTCGATCCGCTGACCGACGACGAGTCCCGCCAGCTGCTGACCGCACTGGTGCGCGGGCCGGTCGAGCCGGGCTCCGCACAGCGGCTCATCCGGCTCGGCGGCGGCAACCCGCTGCTGCTGCGCGAGCTGGTGCTCGCGGCGCTGGGCGGGGGCGAGCTGTCCGAGACGTACGGCTTCTGGCGCTGGACCGGCCGGCTCACCCTGGCTCCCAGCCTGGCCGACCTGGTCGGCGCCCGGATCGGCGGGCTCACCCCGGGCGTGCGCGACGTGCTCGAGATGGTCTCGTTCGGCGAGCCGGTCGGGCTCACGCTGCTGATGCGGGCCGCCGCGGCCGCCGACGTGGAAGCCGCCGAGGAGCGCGGGCTGATCCGGATCGTCGCCGACGAGCGCCGCCGCGACGTTCGCCTGGCCCATCCGCTCTACGGCGAGGTGGTCCGCCGCGGCTGCCCGGTCACCCGGTCCCGG
>NZ_JBEZGQ010000652.1:0-4911 GCF_040650095.1 Actinoplanes sp. NPDC048791
GGTGGCGGTCACGGTGACGTCGCCGGCCGGGAGCGCCTTGAGCCCCTCGGCGGTGCCGGCCGAGACAGCCTTGGTGGCCGGGTCGGTCACCAGGAACGTCAGAGGCCCGGTCGCCGGGTCGCCGGTGGTGGCGACCGTCAGCGCGTACTCGGTCGAACCGGGCACCCGGGTGACCGACGCGGTCTGGATGGCCACGACGGCTTCCTGCTTGTCGCCGCGGTGCCCGTCGCTGAAGTTGGTGAACGCGGTCGCCGCCGTGTACGCCACCGGGAACAGCTGGAAGACGATGAGGAACAGGGTCCCGGGCACGAGGTACTTGGCGGGCACCCGCCGGCGGCCGGTGTACAGGTAGAACAGTCCGGCCGTGGCGGCCAGCAGCACGGCCAGGCCGATCCAGGCCCGTTCGGCGATCAGCGGGAAGGCCGCCCAGACGGCGAGCCCGGCGACCAGCCCGAGCAGGGCGATCTTGACGAGGGGGCCGGCGAGGCCACCCCGGCCGGGGCGCGGAGCCTCGGCCGGGGCGGTCTCCCGCTCCAGAAGAGCAGTCATTGCTGAGCCACCTTCGTCATGCCCTTCTGGCCCTCACCGTCACGGCCGTCGGCGACTCCCGCCGGGCGAGGTTCGGTGCAGTCGGTCATGACTTGATCTGGCCCGAGATCGTCTTGGCTGCCGCGGTGAGGGCCGTCTTGGGGTCGGCGCCGCCGACCACTGCGGACTCCGCCTTGCTGAACGGGTCCCAGACCGACGCCATCTCCGGGATCGCCGGCAGCGGCACCGCGTTCTGGCCGGCCTCGACGAACTTGGCCAGGTCCGGGTCGGCCCCCTTGACCTGGTCGTAGGCCGCGGTGAGCACCGGCGGGCGGGGCTCGGCCTGGTAGAGCGCCACGGCCAGCTCCGGCGTGGTCACGTAGTTGGTGACGAACTCCTGCGCCAGCGCCTTGTTCTTGCCCTTGGCCGCGACGTAGAACGACTGCACACCCAGGAACGGCTGGGCCGGCTTGGCGCCGGCGAATCCGGGCACGGCCGAGATGTCGTACGCGATCTTGGCCTTCTTCACGTCGGTGACCGCCCACGGCCCGGAGACCAGGTACGCGCACTTGCCCGCGGTGAAGGTGGCGATGGAGTTCTCCACCGTGATCGACCGCTTCAGGGCGCCGTCACCCTTCTCGCCGAGCGCCCGGATCTTCTGGAAGGCGGCGATCGACTCGGGCTTGGCGATGCCGAGGTCGTTCTTGTCGTAGTCGCCGTTGGCCGCGGTGCCGAACAGGTAGCCGCCGGCCGAACTGAACAGCGGGTACGCGTGGTACGCGTCGCCGTTCTGTCCGACCTGGAGGCAGAGCAGCTCGCTCGCCTTCTTGCCGGACCGCAGCTTCTTCGCCTGCGCGACCAGATCCTCCATGGTGGCCGGGGCCTCGGGCGCGAGCTTGGTGTTGCGGATCAGCGCCAGGTTCTCGGTCGCGTACGGCACGCCGTAGACCTGGCCGTTGAAGGTGACCGCCTTGACCGCGTTCGGGGCCAGGCCCTGCTGCTGCTCGGCGGTCAGCTGCACCGGGTCGATCGCACCGTTCTGCACGAGGTTGCCGATCCAGTCGTGCGCGCCGACCATCACGTCGGGCCCGCTGCCCTGCTGCGACGCGGTGACGAAGGTGGTCTGCTGGTCCTTGGAGATGGCCTGCACCTCGACGGTGACGCCGTTCTCCTGACCGAACTTGTCGGCGAAGGGCTTCAGCGCAGCGGCGCGCTTGTCGTCGCCCCAGATGACCAGCTTGCCGCCGGCTCCGGCGGGTGCGGCGGAGGAAGGGGTTTCGGGATCGCCGCCGCTGCTGCAACCCGCGGCGGCGAGCGCCAGGGCGAGAGCGGTGACGACACCCGCGGTACGGATGCGCATAATCTTCTCCTATCGGGCACAGCACGGTGCCCGAAGAGGTGGCACGGACATAAAGGGGGGAACCGGAAGCAAGGCCCCCATAGGCCCAGCTCGGCTGTTGCGGGGACGTTAGCAAGGGATTACCGCCAATGGAAGACCTTGCAATGCTTCCGCAAGAAGTTCCAGACGCGGTCAGTCGGCCGTCCCGCATCGCGGACGGCTCTATAGTGACGCCCATGCGCGCACGTTTGTCCGACATCGCGCGCCAGGCCGAGGTCAGCGAGGCGACGGTGTCGCGGGTCCTCAACGACCGGCCCGGCGTCTCCACCGAAACCCGCCAGGCGGTGCTGACCGCCCTCGATGTGCTGGGCTACGAGCGGCCCGAGCGCTTGCGCAAGCGCAGCGCGGGGCTGGTCGGCCTGATCGTGCCGGAGCTGGAGAACCCGATCTTCCCGGCCTTCGCGCAGACCATCGAGTCGGCGCTGTCGCAGAGCGGCTTCACCCCGGTGCTGTGCACCCAGACGCCGGGCGGCGTCACCGAGGACGAGTACGTCGAGATGCTGCTCGACCGCCAGGTGTCCGGCATCGTCTTCGTCTCCGGCCTGCACGCCGACACCACCGCCGACCACGAGCGCTACCGCCGCCTGGTGCAGCGGCCGCTGCCCATCGTGCTGATCAACGGGTACGCCGAGGGCCTGGACGCCCCGTTCATCTCCTGCGACGACCGGCTGGCCGGCGAGCTGGCGGTCTCCCACCTGGTCGCGCTCGGGCACACCCGGATCGGTTTCGTCTCCGGCCCGGACCGCTTCCTCAACGTGCAGCGCAAGCTGGCCGGCTACCGGGCCGCCATGCGCCGTGAGCTGGGCGCCGGCGACCGCGAGCTGGAGGAGCTGGTGGCGCTGACCCTGTTCGGCGTCGAGGGCGGCGAGGTGGCGGCGGGCCAGCTGCTCAGCCGGGGTGCGACCGGCATCGTGTGCGGTTCGGACCTGATGGCCCTGGGCGCCATCCGGGCGGCCCGACGGCGCGGCCTGAGTGTGCCCCGGGACGTCTCCGTGGTCGGGTTCGACGACTCGCCGCTGATCGCGTTCACCGATCCGCCGCTGACCACCCTGCGCCAGCCGGTGGCGGCGATGGGCAACGCGGCGATCCGCCAGCTCGTCGACGAGATCAACGGCCACGGCGCACCCCGCTCGGAGTACGTCTTCTCCCCCGAGCTGGTGGTGCGCGGCTCGACCGCGATCCACAAGGCCGGCCGGGCCGCCGAGAGTGTGGACATCACCGCCGCCTGACATCGGCGCGTAACGCTTATTAAGTTGATCTTTGAAAGTTCTTGCCGGGGCAACGACCTGCGAGAACGCCGTCGACCTGCCCTTTCTCGGCGTCGACGCCCTTGATCAATTGTCTTTACTGCAAGGAGAACAGGACACCGACCCACAATCCGGGCAGATGTATCGAGAGCGGTCTCTTTACCGGCGCGAAACACCCTGATAACTTTCCGGCACTTGCGCAAGAGTTTTCACGGTGCCGTCCCCCGCCGTACCGCTCCTCGCGTCCCCCTGGAGGTCTCCATGCGTACCCGTCAGGTTGTCGCCGCCGCGACGACCGCCGTTCTGGCCACGGCCCTGCTGGCCGTCGGCGTCGTCCGCAACGCTGAGAACGCCGAGGCCTCCACCGCCTCGCCCGGCGCCAAGGACGTCATCGTGCACCTCTTCGAATGGCCGTGGGCCTCGGTCGCGAACGAGTGCACGACCACGCTGGGCCCCAAGGGCTTCGGCGGCGTGCAGGTCTCGCCGCCTCAGGAGCACGTGGTGCTGCCCGGCAGCGGCTATCCGTGGTGGCAGGACTATCAGCCGGTCAGCTATCAGCTCACCACCCGCCGCGGCGACCGCAACGCCTTCGCGAGCATGGTGCAGACCTGCCACGCCGCCGGCGTCAAGATCTACGTCGACGCGGTCGTCAACCACATGGCCGGCGGCACGTCCACCGGCACCGGCAGCGGCGGCAACGGCTACAGCCACTACGCGTACCCGGCTGTGCCCTATGGCAACGACGACTTCCACCACTGCGGGCGCAACGGCAACGACGACATCGCCAACTACGGCGACAAGTGGGAGGTGCAGAACTGCGAGCTGGTCGACCTGTCCGACCTCAAGACCGAGTCCTCGTACGTCCGGGGCAAGCTCACCGCGTACCTCAACGACCTGGTCGGTCTGGGCGTCGACGGCTTCCGGGTGGACGCGGCCAAGCACATGCCGGCCGGAGACATGTCGGCGTTCATCGCGCCGGTCACCGGCGACCCGTACGTCTTCTCCGAGGTGATCGAGGGCGGCTCCGGCGAGCCCACTCCGGAGGAGTACGCCGGCTTCGGCGACGTGACCGAGTTCCGCTACGGCGACGTGGTGGGCGGCGCGTTCCAGAACGGCAACCTGGCCAACCTCAACAACCTGGCGAGCTCGATGCGGCTCGGTTCCGGTGACGCGGTGGCCTTCGTGGACAACCACGACACCCAGCGCAACGGCCGGGCCAAACTGACCTACAAGAACGGTTCCGCGTACGCGCTGGCCGAGGCGTTCATGATCGCCTGGCCGTACGGTGTCCCGCAGGTCATGTCCAGCTTCACGTTCTCCGGCCCCGACGCCGGCCCGCCCGCCGCGAGCAACGGCACCACCAACCAGGTGAGCTGCGGCAACGGCTGGGAGTGCGAGCACCGCTGGCGCACGACGGCCAACATGGTCGCGCTGCGCAACACCGCGGCCGGCGCCGGCGTCACCAACTGGTGGAGCAACGGCTCGAACCAGATCGCGTTCGGCCGCGGCAGCACCGGCTACGTGGCGTTCAACCGCTCCGGCTCGGCGCTGACCCGTACCTTCCAGACCTCGCTGCCGGCCGGGACCTACTGCGACGTGATGGCCGGGGACCTGTCCGGTGGCTCGTGCACCGGGCCGGCGTACACGGTGAACGGCAGCGGCCAGGTCACCGCGACCGTCGCCGCCAACGCCGCGCTCGCCCTGCACACCAACGCCCGTACCAGCGGGACCGGCACG
>NZ_JBEZGQ010000653.1:0-4902 GCF_040650095.1 Actinoplanes sp. NPDC048791
GCCACGCCCCCTGGGCCCGCTGCGGGCCGGACAACCAGACGTTGGCCCGGGCCAGCGCCTGCTGACAGTGCGCCCGCCCGTCCGCGTCGGTGAACAGCCCGTGCGCGTGCCGGAACGACTCGATGGCGCCGACGAGCTGCCCCCGGCTGAACCGGTGCCGGCCCTCGGCGAGCATCAGCCACGGATCCTCGGCGACGAGCCAGGCCGGGAGCACGTCCCGCCACGGCTCCACCCCGTCCGCGATCAGGCCCGGCCCCAGCCGGCCCAGCAGGCGGCGCACACTCGACCAACGGCCGGCCCGCGCGTACGAGCGGGCGGCCTCGGCATGCGCGTTCTCCCGTTCCAGGATCTGCGCCGCCCGCACATGCCATTGCCGGGCGCCGTCATCGCCCAGATCGTCGACCAGCGTCGCGGCAAGATGCGACCGGAGCACCTCGTGGTACCGGTAGGTCCAGCCGCCGTCGGCGCTGGTGGTGAAGGCCTGGAGGCGTTCCAGCTCGGCCAGGATCAGGTGACTGTCCCGCTGACCGAGCAGCTCGTCGCAGCGCGGGCCGGTGAGCGTGTCGAAAACCCCGGTGCGGATGAGGAAGGAATGCAGGTGGGCGGGGAGGTCGGCGAGCACCGTACGGGCAAGGTAGGCGCGGCAGAGTGACGCACGCCCGTCGAGCGCGGCGACGGCGGCCCGGCGGTCGGCCACCGGCCGGCCGCGGGTCGAAAGATGGAAAAGATGAAGCCCGGCGGGCCACCCACCGACCCGGCGGGTGAGCGCGGCGATGTCACTGGGCGGAAGCGGCTCACGGTAGACGTCCCGGAGCAGCTCCTCGGCCTCCCAGGCCCGGAACCGCATCTGATCGGGACCGATGGTGAGCAGACCGGTGAGCTCATGCCGGGAGGTGTTGACGCCGGGCATTCGCCGCCCGGCCAGAACGGTGTGCAGCTGCGGAGGGGCGGCGACAAGCATGCGCTCCACGGCGCGTTCACCGTCGGACCCTTCCAGCCACTGGGCATCGTCGATCACCAGCAGGGTGTCCTGCCGCAGCCCGGCCCCGAGATCCTCGGCGAACTCGACAAGATCATGCGGCCGGTGCGGAACCGGCAGGCCGACCGGACAGGCCCGGCGAAGACGCCGGTTGAGGGTGGCGGGATCGGTGTCACCAGGATCAGCGGTGATCCACACAACGGCGCCGTCAAAGGCATGCGCATAGTGCGCAAGAAGCGTCGTCTTCCCGAACCCGGCCGGCGCGACGATGAGCGCAAGCGGAGCCTGACGAAGCGGAGTGAGCTCCATCAACAGGCGAGAACGAACCAGCCCGGTAGCGCCAGTATGTCGAAACGTCGGCACGGTGATCACCGCCTCGGTGGGCGGACCCCGGAGCGGTCGGTCCCCCGCAACAGTCTGCACCGGCGGGGCCGTTACCTCCGGGTACAAATTGACACCGGTCAGGAACATGACACGAGGAGCGGTGATACTCGCGTCCGCGCTACCTCTTGCCTGGGACAAGCAACTTGTCGTCCTTGTCCGCCACGGGCAGGTCGCCGACCTGGTTCGGCGTTACCGTCCATCCGGCGCTCGCGATCTCGCCCAAGGATGCATTCGTGGTGCTGCGGTTGTCGGCTCCCTGCCGCTTCTTGTCGATGTACGGCCGGGTCCAGGAAAGCAATCGGCTCGCCGCGTCGGCGTTCGGCGTCAACACAGCAATCGTCTTGAGGTCGACGCTGCACAACGTGCAGGGACTGTAGTTGATCTCCGCGGCTATTCTCTGAATCCGGCTCCGCCACTTGTCGTCAGCCACATTCTGGAGCCAGCTGGCCAACTGCCGCTCCGCGTGCGTTGCGTTCGACTGGACGCTGCTTCCCTCAGCGGTATTGAAGGTCACCATCCGGAGGGTCTTCTCCCCCGGCTTCGGCGGCTCGATCAAACCACCGGAACGCTGCTGGGTGGAGCTCAGGGCGCGTCCGCGCTTCGGCTTGGCCGATTTGTCGAGCTCCACACCCGGCATCTCGTATACCGCGTCGGCAAAAACGTAGCGGCCACCGCTGTCCTGCAACGGCTGACCCTTCTCATCACGAGCTACCTGCGATCCTGACGGCCGACGGCCACGCATCTCCGCCGGCAGCTGGTCGGTCGCGTCGGCCAGCGTCAGGGTGATCTTCATCGTGACGTAGGGCGTTCCTTCCTTGAGCTTGCCGGTCTCGTCGTCCTCCCGTTTCTTGAGGTATCGAGGAATGAGGCTCACCAGACGATCGAACGGACTGGCCTCCGCCATGATGTCGACGGCGCCCGCCGGGCCGACCGGACCCAGCTCAAGTCGCTTGAGGCCGCGCGGCGCCAGGTCGGCGCGGATGGCGGGAAGATCGCCGCGGACCTTGTCGACACTCGCGCCGTCCTGGAACGCCGCCAGCACCCGACGACGCGCCAGGGAACGGACGTCCTCCCCCCTCAGCCGGGCCATCCCCGCCTCGGCCTTGCCTTTCACCCAGGCCTTGCCCGCTGCGACCTTGGCCTTCACCCTGCCGCTGATTCCGGCGATCCCCCGGATCACCGGCCCCGCCAGCTTCAGCCCCGTCTTGATCACAAAGTCCAGCGCCTGATTGACCGGCTTCTGCAGCGTCTCCACGATCGACCGGATCTTCTGCCCGATCCCACCCAGCCCGATCACACTGGCCAGGAACCCGATGATGATCGGCAGCATCTGCCCCAGCACATCGTTGATCTTGTTGATGACCCCGCCGACGTTGCCCCGCACGATGTCCGCGACCGAGTCCAGGATCGTGTCCACGAAGCGGGCGATCCGCCCCGCGTTAGTCACGAAGAACATCACCACGTCGTAGATCAGTTTGCAGGCCTTGATGAACGCCGCCGCCGGGTTGAGCAGGCCGATCAGCCACGTGATCCCGGCCGCGATGATTTTCTCCTCGACGAAGTCGCGGACCTTCTCCAGGATCATTTCCTTGATGTCGCCGAGTTTTTCCAGCAGCATCTCCCACAGCCCGCCGACGCCCTGGGCCGCCAGGATCTGGAAGATCGTCACGCCTTTCTCGACCGCCGCCATCGCCGGGGCGCCGATCTGCCTGACGATCCGGTTGCGGATGTTGGCCCAGGTCAAGCCGAAGATCGAGGCCAGCAGCCGGATGATGCCCTTGACGTCGAACGTCTCCGGCAGCTCCACCCCGCCCTCGGCCAGCGCGCCGAACAGCCAGCCCATCAGGCCTTTGCGGAGGTGGTCGACGATGTTTTCCTTGAACTTGAGGATGCCGCCCTTCACCCCGGCGATCAGATTGCCGAGGAAGCCGATCGGGTTCTTGATGATCTCGCCGACCACACCGGCCGCCCGGGACAGGACGTTCTTGAGCATCGCCACGAGTTCGCGGATCGTGTTGATGACCGCTTTGATCGCGCCGATCGCCTTGTCGACCAGGCCCTTGTTCTCCGCCTGCAGCGCTTCGATGCGTTCGTCGAGGCCCTTGCGCGCGTCGACGTACTTCGTGGCGAGCGTGTCGACGACCGATTCCTGTTTGGCGTCGACGTCACTTTCCAGCTGGCTGAAGCGGTCGCCGATCTCCTTCGAGGCCTCGGCGCCGACCTTCTTCAGGTCGGTGGGCAGGCTCTGCACGTACGCGGTGATCTCGGTCCGGCCCCGCGCGATGCGCTGCTTCGCCGCGGTGAGCTCGCCGCCCACGATGGTCGCGACCCGGCTGATGACGCCGTCCATCCGTTGCAGATACAGCTCCCGCCCGGCGCGGTAGAACTCGTCGACCTTCGCCGGCATCCCGAACAGCTTGTCCTTCGCCCAGCGGAAGCCGCCCAGCCAGCCGCCGTAGCGGTCCTTCTTGTACGCCGCCATCTTGGTCGCGACGAACGTCTCGAACGCCGTCCGCGCACCCGCCTCGCCCGTGTTGAACTCGGCCTCCACCTTGGCGTCGATGCCGTCGAGCAGTTTGCGCACGTCGGCCTCGGTGGCGGCGAAGAGGCCCTGGATCTTCCCGGTGACCTCGGCCCGCTTGGCCTCGTCCTTGGACTTGGCCTTGCCCTTGCCGGCGACCAGCGCCGCGAGCGCCGCCCCCTTGGCACCCTGCATGCCGGCGACACCCGCGGTGGTCTGCGCGGCGGCTTCGGTCCGGCTCTGCGTCAGCACCTGCTGTTCCTGCTGGCGGAACTCGCCCGGGGCGGTGTCGGCGTGCGCGGCCGCGGCCTGCTTGTCGGTGAGGGCCTGCTGGAATTCCGGCTCGTTGGACCGGGCCAGCTGCGGCTCGCTGACGTCGGCGTCGGCCAGTTCCTGATCGGCCTCATGCTTACCGGCGGCCAGGTTGACCTGCTCGGCCGGGGCCGTCTTCGGCACGGCACCGGCGGCCGGGATCGCAGCGACCTGCCCCGGCTGTTCCTCGGCCATCGGCGTGACCGGCTTGGGGATCGCGTTGGAGGTGTCCGGCGGTGCTGCCGTCGCCGCCTCGATGTCCTTGGCCTGGCCCTGTTTGCCCTGGGTCACCAGCCCTTTGATGTTGTCCTTGACCTCACCAGCCTTACCTGAACTGCGGTAGGCGTCGGCCTCCTCCAGCGTCTTGGGCGACTTGGCCTCGATGGCCGCCTTCACCGCCGCGATGAAGGCCTGCTTGTCGAAGGTGCCGGCCGGCTGGGCGTCCATCGTGTCGACCTTGGCCGCCCGGGCCTGCCCGGTGACGTCGTCGCTGGGCGCCAGCGCCGCGTCCTGGGCCTCTTTCGCTTTGGCTGCCGCGGCCGAGTGGGCCCGCTTCTGTTGGGCGAAACCTTTGACGTTGCGCCGTACCTGGGCGAAGGCCGGATCGTCGTCGGGCCGCACGCCGGCCGGCGCGACCGGTGGCCGCAGCAGCTGATCCCCGGACAAGGCCGCAGGCGCCGTTGCCGGCGGGGCGGCGGCCGCGACC
>NZ_JBEZGQ010000654.1:0-4898 GCF_040650095.1 Actinoplanes sp. NPDC048791
GGCGGCGTTCCGGCTACTGCGGGGAGCGTAGGTACGGCCGGGTGATCAGCTCCAGGGCGTGACCGGCCGGGTCCTTGAAGTACACGCCGCGGCCGCCGTGCTCGGTGTTCGTCTCGCCCGGGCGCTGCATCTGCGGGTCCGCCCAGTGCTCGATGCCGCGCTCGAGGAGCAGCGCGTACGCCCGGTCGAAGTGCTCGTCGTCCACCAGGAACGCGTAGTGCTGCATCTGGATCTCGACCGGCGGCTCGGCGAACTGGAGCAGCACGCCGCCGTCCAGCTGGAGGTTGGTGAAGAAGCCCCAGGACGGGGCGTCGGCTGCTTCCAGCACGTCACGGTAGAAGGCGGCCGAGACGGTGCGGTCCTTCGCGGCGATGATGGTGTGGTTGAACGTCGCGCTCAATGTCGTCCCTACTGCTCGATCCCTGTCACGGAGAGCAGCCACCCAGGGTGGATGAGCCCACGGAGGATGGCCGAACAACTTTCCCTCCGTGTCGGCCCATCCGGGGCTCGACAGGAACCTATCAGGTAGCGCTGGAGATCATCAGGGCACTGCGCAGGCCGGTGATGTCCAGGACGCGGAGCAGGAAGTCGCCGACGTTGGTCAGAGCCAGCACCGCGCGGGCATGCTGGGCCTTACGGCTGAGCACCACCAGGGTGCCCAGGCCCTGCGAGTCGCAGAAGGTCACGCCGGACATGTCGAGCACGATCCGGGAGGGTGGTTCCGGTTCCAGCAGGGTCTCGTTCACCATGGCGGACAATTTGGCCACCGTGAGCACGTCGATCTCGCCGGCGAGGTGGAAGACAACCTCGTCGGGGGCTCGCTCAACCGCGATGGACAGCTCCGGTCGCTCCACCGGGTCAGCCTATCGCGAGCGGTGGAATCCAGCCTGTTGGCACGGTTCATCCGCCCCGCATCCACCCACCGATCGTGACCTGTACAACCCGCCCCCGGGGCTGCTAAGGCGGCCGCCGCCCGGCGCTGACAGAATGGGATCCGCCGTGACCACCTCAAACCACGCCGCGGGCAGTCCGTACCCGGACGAGGCCCCGGTCTCCCAGGCCCTGTTCGACCGCGCCAAGGGCATCGTGCCCGGCGGGGTCAATTCACCCGTGCGTGCGTTCAACTCCGTGGGCGGCACACCCCGGTTCATGGCCCGCGGTGAGGGCCCGTGGATGGTCGACGTCGACGGCCGCCGCTACGTGGACCTGGTCTGTTCGTGGGGTCCGCTGATCCACGGGCACGCGCACCCGGCGATCGTCGCCGCCGTGCAGGCCGCCGCCGCGCTCGGCACCAGCTTCGGCACGCCGACGCAGGGCGAGGTGGAGCTGGCCGAGGAGATCGTCCGGCGCACCCCGGTCGAGCAGGTGCGCCTGGTCAGCTCGGGCACCGAGGCCACCATGACCGCGATCCGGCTGGCCCGCGGCTTCACCGGCCGCAGCAAGATCGTCAAGTTCGCCGGCTGCTACCACGGTCACGTCGACGCGTTGCTGGCCGCGGCCGGTTCCGGCGTCGCCACGCTGGGCCTGCCCGATTCGCCCGGGGTCACCGGCGCGGCGGCCAGCGAGACCATCGTGCTGCCGTACAACGACGTCGCCGCGGTCGAGGCGGTCTTCCGGGACAACGACGACATCGCCGCGATCATCACCGAGGCCGCCGCCGGCAACATGGGCGTGATCGCGCCGCGGGCCGGCTTCAACCAGCGGCTCGCCGAGCTGGCCCACGCCGCCGGGGCCCTGCTCATCGTCGACGAGGTGATGACCGGTTTCCGGGTGTCACCGGGCGGCTGGACCGGGCTCGATCCCGTGGACGCCGACCTGTTCACGTACGGGAAGGTCATGGGCGGTGGCCTGCCCGCCGCGGCCTTCGGTGGCCGCACCGAGATCATGTCCCGGCTGGCCCCGGCCGGGCCGGTCTATCAGGCCGGCACGCTCTCCGGTAACCCGCTGGCCTGCGCGGCCGGGCTGACCAGCCTGCGGCTGGCCGACGACGCCGTCTACAAACGGCTCGACGAGGTCTCCGCCACGATCGGCGCGCTCGCCTCGGACGCCCTGAACACCGCGGGCGTCTCGCACCGGCTGTCCTTCGCCGGCAACATGTTCTCCATCTTCTTCACCGACGCCGAGGTCGTCGACTACGACTCGGCCAAGACCCAGGACGTGGCCGCGTTCCGGGCGTTCTTCCACGCGATGCTCTCCCGCGGTGTCTACCTGCCGCCGAGCGCGTTCGAGTCGTGGTTCGTCTCGGCGGCGCTCGACGACGCCGCCTTGGAGCAGATCAGCGCGGCACTGCCGGCGGCGGCGCGGGCCGCCGCGGCAGCGGGGGGAGCACAATCTTGAGCCCGACCAAGACCACGGTGCACGTGCTGCGGCACGGCGAGGTCCACAACCCAGGCAAGATCCTGTACGGCCGCCTGCCCGATTTCCACCTCTCGGAGCTGGGCCGGCAGATGGCCAAGGCGGCCACCGAGGCGCTCGCCGACCGCGACGTCACGCACGTCGTGGCCAGCCCGCTGGAACGCGCGCAGGAGACGGCCGAGCCGTTCGCGGCCCACTTCAAGCTCGAGACGACCACCGACACCCGGCTGATCGAGAGCGCCAACTTCTTCGAGGGCAAGAAGGTGTCGGTCGGCGACGGCGCGTTCAGCAACCCGCGCAACTGGTGGGTGCTGCGCGACCCGATCACCCCGTCCTGGGGCGAGGCCTATCTGCAGATCGCCCAGCGGATGTTCGCCGCCGTGCAGGCCGCCCGGGTCGCCGCCGAGGGGCACGAGGCGGTCTGCGTCTCGCACCAGCTGCCGATCTGGACCCTGCGCCGGTACGTGGAGAAGAAGCGCCTCTGGCACGACCCGCGCCGCCGCCAGTGCGGCCTGGCCAGCCTCACCTCGTTCGTCTTCGAGGACGCGAAGGTCGTCGGCATCGAGTACGCCGAGCCCGCCGCCGCCCTGGTGGCCATGTCCCCGAGCGCCCGGACGGCCAAGGGGGCATGACCGTGCGCCGGCTCACCGCAGTCGCCCTCACCGCCGCCGTCACGGCCGGTGCGCTGGCCGGTTGCGGGGAGGAGAGCTGGGAGAAGAAGTGCTCGACGAACGCCGACCGGGTCATCGAGTGCACCCCGGACCAGCGTCCCGAGGCCCGCGCGGTCACCGGTGAGCTGCTGGCCGGCGGCACGTACGACGTCACGCAGGACCGCGGCAAGGTGATCGTCGTCAACTTCTGGGGCTCGTGGTGCAACCCGTGCCGGGCCGAGGCGGACGATCTGGAGCGCACGTACCAGGCCACCAAGGCCAAGGACGTGACGTTCGTGGGGGTCAACTCGCGTGACGAGAAGGACCCGGCGAAGGCGTTCGAGCGCGGCTTCGGGGTGACCTATCCGAGCATCTACGACCCGAACGGCAGTGTCGCTCTCAAGTTCGACGTCACGCAGGTCACCACCCCGGCCACGCTGATCCTGGACCGGCAGGGCCGGATCGCCGCGGGCATCCGCGGGGCCACCACGATCGCCGTGCTGCAGCCGGTGGTCGAGCGGATCGCCGCGGAGGGCCCGGGCTGATGGGGGAGACCTTCGCCGACGTCGCCAGCAGTGGTCCGTTGCTGCTGGCCATCGGTGCTGCCGCGATAGCCGGGCTGGTCAGCTTCCTGTCGCCGTGCGTGCTGCCGCTCATGCCCGGCTACCTCTCGTACGTCACCGGGCTGGCCGGCGCGGACCTCGACGCCGCGCTGGGCGTGCCCCCCAAGTCGCAGCCGGAGCCGGAGCCGGGCGGGTCCGTCGCGGTGGCCACCAAGCCGCAGGCGCGGACCGCCGGCCGCGGCCGGGTGCTGGCTGGGACGGTGCTGTTCGTCGTCGGCTTCTCTGTCGTGTTCATGCTGCTGGCTACCCTGGTGGCCAACATCGGCCTGGCGCTGAAGACCCACGAGCGAACCCTCAACATCGTGCTCGGGGTGCTGATCATCGTGCTCGGCCTGATGTTCATCGGCCTGGTCCCCGGTATGCAGGGCCAGGCCCGGATCAACTGGCTGCCCAACGCCGGCCTGGCCGGGGCGCCGATCCTCGGGGCGCTGTTCGGGCTCTCCTGGCTGCCCTGCACCGGACCCACCCTGGGCGCGGTCCTCGGCCTGGCCACCACCAGCGGGCAGACCGACCGGGCCGTCGTGCTGGCCCTGGCCTACAGCCTCGGGCTCGGGGTGCCGTTCGTGCTGTTCGGGCTCTTCTTCCGCCGGCTGCTCGGCGTCTTCAAGGCCGTGCGCCGCAACAGCCGGTGGGTCACCCGGATCGGCGGCGTGCTGCTGGTCCTGGTCGGGCTGGCCCTGGTCACCGGCGGCTGGAACAGCTTCCTGATCTGGCTGGTCACCACCTTCAACTTCGACGCGGGGACCCTGCTGTGACCGTCGTCGAGCAGCGCCCAGCGCCCGCGGCCGAGCCACCGCCGCGCCGGCCCAACCGGCTGTGGGCGCTGCTGCGCAACTCCTGGCGGCAGCTCACCAGCATGCGCACGGCCCTGGTGCTGCTCTTCCTGCTGGCCGTGGCCGCGATCCCGGGCTCGGTGCTGCCGCAGCGCGCGATCAACCCGGAGAACGTCGCCGGCTACTTCCGGGACCATCCCGACCTGGCCCCGGTGCTGAGCCGGCTGGGCGGCTTCGACGTCTACGCCTCGCCCTGGTTCGCGTCCATCTACCTGCTGCTGTTCACCTCACTGGTCGGCTGCGTCATACCGCGGCTGCTCGACCACGTGCGGGCGCTGCGCACCGTACCCCCGGATGCTCCTCGCCGGCTGGAGCGGCTGCCGCAGCACGCGGCGGCAGAGCCGCGACCCGACGATCCGGCCGCCTCGGCCGCAGCCTACGCGGCCGCGATCGGCCGGCAGCGCTTCCGCACGTTCGAGAGAGAGCGGCCGGACGGC
>NZ_JBEZGQ010000655.1:0-4896 GCF_040650095.1 Actinoplanes sp. NPDC048791
GCCGGGCCCACCCCGCGCCGGCGGCGACCCTGGCTCACCGTGGTGGCGTTCCTGAGCCCCGCCCTGGTGCTGTTCGCCGTGCTGGTGCTCACCCCGATCGTGATCGCCGCGTACGGCAGCTTCTTCGACTGGAACGGCTTCGGCGCACCGACCGCGTTCGTCGGGCTGGAGAACTTCCACCGGCTGCTGACCGACGAGATCTTCGTGGGCGACCTGCGCCGGGCGCTGCTGCTGGTGGTGCTCTCGCTGGCGATCCAGCTCCCGGTCTCGCTGGCACTGGCCATGCTGCTCAACCAGCCGCTGCGGGGCCGGCGCGCCTACCGGATGCTGTTCTTCACCCCGTACGTGTTGTCCGAGGTGGTCACCGCGGTCCTGTTCACGATGATCTTCTCGCCCAATCAGGGCCTGGCCAACCACGTCACCCAGCTCATCGGGCTGGGTGACCTGGGCGCCACCTGGCTGGCCGACCCCGACACCGTCATGTACTCGCTGTTCCTGGTGATCTCGTGGAAGTACTTCGGCTTCCACACGATCCTCTACCTGGCCGGCCGCCAGAGCATCCCGCCGGAGCTGCACGACGCCGCGGCCATCGACGGGGCCGGGCCGTGGCAGGCGTTCCGGCGCATCACCCTGCCGCTGCTGGGACCGACCATCCGGATCAGCGTGTTCCTGTCGATCCTCGGCACCATCCAGCTGTTCGACATGGTCTGGGTGCTCACCGGCGGTGGCCCGATCCGGTCCTCGGAGACCCTCGCCGTGACGATGTTCCAGGAGGGCTTCAAACGGTTCCACGTGGGCTACGCCAGCGCCATCAGCATGGCGATCTTCCTGATCAGCCTCACCTTCGGCCTGCTGTACCAGCGTTTTGTCCTGCGCCGGGACCTCGAGGGCGCGATCACCACGATCGGAGACCAGCGATGAGCACGACCGTCGCCACCGGGCGCAGGCCCCGCAATCCACGCCGCGTCGCGCGGGCGGGCGCGCTACATGTCGTCAGCATTCTCGTGGGCGCCGTCGTGGTGGTGCCGATCGTCTTCGGCATCCTCGGTGGCTTCAAGGACAACGGCCAGCTGTTCGCCAACCCGTTCGGGCTGCCCGATCCGTGGGTGCCCGGCAACTATCTCGACACCCTCGGCTCGGGAGCCTTCTGGTTGCAGGCGACCAACAGCCTCAGCGTGGCCATCGCCAGCACGGTGCTGGTGGTGCTGGTCGGCGCGATGGCCGCGTACATCTTTGCCCGCTATGCCTTCCCGGGCCGGGAGCTGCTGTTCATGCTCTTCGCGATCGGGCTGATGTTCCCGTTCGCCGTGGCGATCCTGCCGTTGTTCGTCCTGCTGCGCGAGATGAACCTGCTGAACAACCCGCTCGGGGTGATCCTGCCGCAGGCGGCTTTCGGCCTGCCGATCACCATCGTCATCCTGCGCAGTTTCTTCCGCACGATCCCGGCGGAGGTCGAGGAGTCCGCGGTGCTCGACGGCTGCGGCCCGTTCCGGTTCTTCTGGCGCATCCTGCTGCCGATGTCCCGGCCCGCCCTGGGCACCGTCTCGGTGCTCGCCGTGGTCGGCAGCTGGAACAACTTCCTGCTGCCGCTGATCGTCTTCAACGACTCGCGCTGGTGGACGCTGCCGCTGGGCGTCCAGCAGTTCCAGTCGCAGTACTCGGCGGACACCGCGCGGATCCTCGCCTACGTCACGCTGGCGATGCTGCCGTCGCTGGTGTGTTACGCGTTCGCCGAACGGCAGCTCATCGGCGGCCTCACGAGCGGGATCGGCAAGGACTGAGGTCCAGGTCGCCCTGGACCTCAGCTCCCGTCAGGCGGTGGTGCAGGCGGAGCCGTTGAGCGCGTACGTGCTCGGGGCTCCGCTGTTGCCGGTGTGGGTGGCCTGGAACCCGAAGCTGACCGACGCTCCGGGGGCCAGGCTCGCGTTGTAGCTGACGTTGGTCGCCGTGACCCGTCCGGACGTGGGCGAGTAGGTGGCGCTCCAGCCGCCGGTGATGCTCTGACCCGCCGGCAGGGTGAAGGCCAGGGCCCAGCCGTTGATGGCGGCGCTGCCGGTGTTCGTGACGGTGATGTTGCTCGTCAGCCCGTTGTTCCAGGCGTTGACGGTGGCGGTGGCCCGGCAGGCGCCGGTCTCGGGCGCCGGGGTGGTCGGTCCGGGCGTCGTGGGTCCGGGCGTCGAGGGTCCGGGCGCCGGGCTCGACGGCGGGGTGGTGTCGCCGAACTGGGTGAAGAACCGCCACACCTCGGCGGAGACCCAGGACGTCGAGGCGTTGCGGTCGGTCGGCAGCGGGACGTGGTCACCGTCGTGCGCCGCCCACTGGACCGGATATCCGGCCCGGCAGCCCGCGTACGCGGTGGTGATGTGGGTGCCGCTGTTCTGGGCCGGCTCCGGTGGGTTCTGCGCGGTGCAGCCGTTGGCGCGTACGAAGGTGTCCCGGATCGACCGGCCCTGGGAGATGTTCAGGACGCTGTCGCGGATGCCGTGGATCCCGAAGTAGGCGACCGGCTGCGTACCCCCGGCGCAGCCGCTGAGCTGGGCGCCGGCGATCGGGGCGACCGCCCGGAACACGGTGGGCCGGGCGCAGGCCAGGGCGTAGCTCATCGCGCCGCCGTAGCTGAAGCCCAGCGCGAACCGCTGCGCCGGGTCGACGCAGAGGTCGTTCTCGACCACCCGCAGGATGTCGTCGACCAGCGTGACGTCCCGCCCGCCGGTGTTGGCCCAGCCCGCGTCGAGACCCTGCGGGGCCACGAAGATGGCGCTGTTCTCGGCGCGCTGCTGCAGGCCGTAGAAGCCGTTGCCGACGACGTCGTTGGCGCTGCCGTTGAGCCAGTGCAGCCCGACGACGAGCCGGTACGCCCGGCTGTTGCTGTAGTTGCCCGGCAGCCGCAGGATGTACGAGCGGTTCTGGCCGCCGCTCTGGATCGTGTAGGTGCCGTCGCGCAGGGTCGGGGTCTTGCCGCAGCCCGCGGTGGCCGCCGAGGCGGTGCCCCCGGTCAGCCCCACGACTCCCGCGGCGACCAGGATCGTCCCGGCGGTGGCGGCCGCGGCGAGGAGCCGGCGCCATGGTCTCACTGTCATTGGTTTCCTCCTGTCTGGTGCGTTCGGACGGCTCACGCGACGGTGCAGGACGCGCCGTTGAGGCTGAACGAGGGCGGCCGCCCGGTGTTGCCGGTGTGGGTGGCCTGGAACCCGACGGTGACCGAGCCGCCGGGAGCGATGGCCGCGTTGTGGCCGACGTTGCGGGCTGTCACCTGACCGGTGGCGGGGGAGTAGGTGGCGTTCCACCCGGAGGTGATGCTCTGGCCGCCGGGCAGGGTGAAGACCAGCGACCAGCCGTTGACGGCGGTGGCCCCGGTGTTGGTGATGGTGATGTTCGCGGTCAGGCCGGTGTTCCAGGCGCTGATCATGTCGGTGACCCGGCACGCCCCGGTCGCGGGCGGCGTCGACGGCGGGGTGGAGGGCGGGGTCGACGGTGGCGTTGACGGTGGCGTGGAGGGCGGCGTCGACGGCGGCGTGGTGAGGCCGAAGAAGGCGATGGCGGCGGCGGCCATTCCGGTGCTGGGCAGGCTGTGCCCGGCACCCTGGATGCTGTACGCCTCGACCTGCACCGTGCCCGCGGCGTCGGCGTAGCGGCGGCGGTTCCAGTTCGCCTGCGGGGTGTCGCTGGACGACGGTGTCTGGCTGAGCCCGAACACGTTGGTCCACTGCTCGATCGACTCCTGGAGCAGGGAGTACGGCACCAGCGTGTCGCTCGTGCCGTGCCAGAGCTGCACCCTCGGACGAGCGCCGGAGAAGCCGGGCGAGGCTTGCCGGACAGCGTCACCCCACTGTTGCGGCGTGCGGTTCATGCTGCCACCTGTGCACTGCCCGCCGGGCGGATAGTCGGCCGCGTTGGCGAAGCAGTTGAACGGTACGCCCATGAACGCGGCGCCGGCCTTGAACAGATCGGGGTAGAGGGCGAGCATGTGCTGGGTCATCATGCCGCCGGACGAGCTGCCGGTGGCGTACACCCGGTTCTGGTCGCCGCCGTACCGCTGGCCGGCGTAGGCCACCATGGAGGCGATCGAGACCGGGTCGCTGCCGCCGTTGCGCTGCTTGGCCGCCGCCGACCAGGTGTCGAAGCACTTGCCGAAGCCGGCTTCCTGCATCGCGGACGGGTAGATCACGATGAACCCGTACCGGTCGGCCAGCGAGGCGAACTCGCTGCCGGAGTAGAAGCCGGGACCGGAGCCGCCGCACCCGTGCATGGCCACCACGATCGCGGGGTTGGCCGGGCGCGCGTCCGGGACGTAGATGTGCATGCGCATCCCGCCCGGGTTGCTGCCGAAGCTGGTCACCTCGGTCAGCGAGGCCGCGTACGCGGGCCGGGCGGCCGGGACGGCGAGCCCGATGAGGGCCAGCGCGGTGGCGACGGCCAGCAAAAGATGACGTCTGATCTTCATGCCTTGTCACTCCTGGGGAAGGCAGAACCGGTGCACGCCGGATCATCACGGCGCACAACATCGTCGGAGACGTACGCGTGACTGCCCTGGGTCACGGCATCTGTCGCGCGGCCCGGCGCGAACCCCCGTCGTATGGCAGTTAGCGTGCACCCAGGACCGCAAACTGTCAATCGACAGAGGTCAATCGAATGAGGTCACCGGATGCCGTTACAGTCGGCGCGTGACAAGTCCGTACGACATCGAGGAGATCTTTCCGGATGACGCCGCGGAGACGGTGCGGCTGCCCCGCCGGCAGGCGGGCAGCTCGCCGCAGGGGCTGACGGTGACCCTGCTGGCCGACTACACCCTGCGCAACCGGGCCTGGCTGCCCTCGGCGGCCATCGTCGCCCTGCTGGCCGAGGCGTGCGACAGCCAGGCCGGGGCCCGGACCGCGATCAGCCGGCTGGCCCGGC
>NZ_JBEZGQ010000656.1:0-4896 GCF_040650095.1 Actinoplanes sp. NPDC048791
CCGAACCCGGGGGTGCGGCGCATCGGGCGACGGGCCATCCGCCGGGGGAACCGCAGCACCGGCACCCGGGCGACCGCCAGGCCGCCGAGCAGCGTGACCGCCGCCGCGACCAGCAGCGCCGGGCCGTAGCCGAGCCGGAGCACGGTCAGCGCGGCCACCAGCAGCGGGCCGATGACGTAGATCAGCTCGAACAGCGACGTCTCGGCCGCCAGTGCGGCCTGCCGTACGCGTGGCCCGACGACGCCTCCGGTCATGGTTGTCCAGGCTCCGCGGATCGCCCCGGTCAGCGGCGGATAGGTGGCCCCCGCGATCGCCGAGACGACCAGCAGCAGCGGTAACGCCGCGTCGGTCAGCAGGGCCAGGGCGGTCAGGACGAGGGCGTGGGCCAGCGCGCAGAGCCGCAGCACCGGCGCGGGGCCGATCCGGTCGGCGATGCGGGCGGTCAGCGGGTTGACCACTGCGCCGGCGAGCGCGTAGCAACCCGCGGCGAGGCCACCGGCGGCGTACCGGCCGGTGGCCTCCTCGACGAGCAGCAGCAGGGCCAGCGGGGTCATGGCGATGCCGAGCCGCGACACCATCCCGGCCACCAGGAGCGTGGGGGCGTACGGAATCCGCCATACCGTCCGATAACGACCTGCTGCCATCACCGGAACGTAACGGCGCGGAGCGGCAATCCCGCCTTCTATCAGGCTAAAGGGGTGATGACGACAATCCGACAGGCGTCAGTGCGCCGCCGCCATCGCCTGCTCCAGCCGCTCGGCCGCACGCCGGTCCGCCCGGGCCATGGGTCCGCTCGGCACAGCGGCCACCAGCGAGGCCAGGACCAGCACCGCGGCCGCGAAGACGAAGGCCCACGGCAGCCCGCCCGGCTGGTCCACGATGGCCCCCGCCACCGCGCCACCGGCCGCGCTGCCCGCCACGCTCACGGTGATCACCCAGGTGTACGCCTCGTTCAGCATGCCGGCCGGGGCGATCCGGCCGACCAGATTGTTCTCCACGGTCAGGGCCGGAGCGATCGTCGCGCCGCCCACGACCAGGGCGATGCCCAGCGACAGCGGATTCGGCATGGCGGCCAGCACCAGGAAGCTCAGGGCGACCCCGCCGAGCAGCCAGGCGAACTGGCGGGGCAGGGCCATCGCGGGCCGCCGGGTGCCGAACCAGATGCCGCCGATCGCGCTGCCCACGCCCCAGACACCGAGCAGGACACCGCCGAGGCTGTCACCGCCGCCGTGCTGGCCGGCGTACGCGGGCACGATCACGCCGGCGGCGCCGAAGGCCGTACCGAGCGCGGCGACACAGACCAGGAGGGCGCCGAAACCACCCTCCTTGAGCGGGCCCAGGCCGCGGGTCGTGTCCGCGTCCACGTGGCGCACCCAGTGCCGCATGATCGGCAGCGACGCGATCCACAGGGTGCCGGCGAAGGTCGCCACGGCCGAGGTGGCCAGTGCGGTCGCCGGGTCGTGGGTGACCACGAGCAGGGCCGCGACCAGCATCGGGCCCAGCACGAAGACCAGCTCGAACAGGGACGTCTCGGCGGCCATCGCGGCCTCCCGCAGGCCGTGCCGCCCGCTGCCCACCGCGGTGGCGTCGGTCCAGGCCCGGCGGATCGCCGCGGTCAGCGGCGGGTACGTCGCACCGGCCAGCGCCGACGCCACGAAGATGCCCGGCAGCGCCGCCTCGCCACCCCGGCTGACCAGCAACAGGCCGACCAGGGCGAGCGGATGCAGCACCGCTGTCGTCCACACCACCGCTGACGGGCCGATCCCCTCGGCCAGGCGCCCGGCGACCGGCCTGCTCGCGGCGCCGCCCAGCGCGTACATGCCGCCGGCCAGGCCCGCGGCGGCGTACCGGCCGGTGGTCTCCTGGACGAGCAGCAGCAGGGCGAGCGGGGTCATGCCGATGCCCAGGCGGGCGAGGATGCCGACGATCAACAGGACCCGGCCGCCCGGCATCTGCCACACGCCAAGGTACTGACGCAGTGCGGTCATCAGGTCCTACCTCCTTC
Source organism: Actinoplanes sp. NPDC048791 (assembly GCF_040650095.1). Taxonomy (NCBI): domain Bacteria; kingdom Bacillati; phylum Actinomycetota; class Actinomycetes; order Micromonosporales; family Micromonosporaceae; genus Actinoplanes; species Actinoplanes sp. NPDC048791. Next base: position 2,006 of record NZ_JBEZGQ010000656.1, read on the forward strand.
GGTCGCGAGCCCCGAACGTAACCGTCGGCAGGCGCGTAACACACGTGAAATAAGGCTGGGTGTCACAGACGTCACCCCCGCCTCGGCACGCGAGACGGGGGTGACGGTGGGGCGGGGTCAGCGCTGGAACTGCACCGGCCCGGTGCCGGTGATCGCGGCCAGCTGGTGCAGCCGCTTGATCCGCTCGGCCATCGGCGGGTGCGTCGAGAACAGCGACGCGATGCCGCCGCCGCGCAGCGGGTTGGCGATCATCAGGTGGGCCGAGGTGGCGAGCTGACCGTCGGCCGGCAGCGGCAGCCGCTGCGCGCCGTACTGGATCTTCTCCAGCGCACTGGCCAGGGCCAGCGGGTCACGGGTCAGGGTCGCGCCGGACGCGTCGGCCTGGTACTCCCGGTTGCGGCTGATCGCGAGCTGGATCACCGACGCGGCCAGCGGGCCGAGGATCAGCATGAGCAGCAGCGACGCGGGGTTCGGGCCGTCCTCGTCGTCCGAGCCACCGAACGGCAGGAAGATCGCCAGCTGGGCGACCATGGTGATGATGCCGGCCAGCGCCGCGGCGACGCTGGAGATCAGGATGTCGCGGTTGTAGACGTGGGAGAGCTCATGGCCGATGACGCCGCGCAGCTCCCGCCGGTCCAGCAGCTGCGTGATGCCGACGGTGACCGCCACGGCGGCGTGCTGCGGGTTGCGGCCGGTCGCGAACGCGTTCGGCTGCATCGCCGGGCTCACGTACAGGCGTGGCATCGGCTGGCCCGCCTCCGTGGCGAGCTCGCGCACGATCTGGTGCAGCGCGGGGAACTCGGCCTCGGAGACCGGGCGGGCCCGCATGGACCGCAGGGCGATCTTGTCGGAGAAGAAGTAGCTGCCGGCGTTGAGCGCCAGCGACAGGACGACGGCGAAAACCAGCCCGCCGCTTCCTCCGAGCCAGTAGCCGACGGCCAGGATCATGGCGGTGAGCAAGCCCAGCAGAGCGGCCGTCTTGAGGCCGTTGTGATGGCTGTGCACGATGGTGCTCCTTCGACGTTGGGGCCGGTGGGCCCACGTCTCATGGAACATCGAAAGGGTGTGGATTCATCCAGCTGTAGCTGTGAGTTCGCTGTAGGTGATCATCGATACACCCGGGATCAACCGAGCAGCGCGTCGAAGATCCACTGTGGTGCGAAGCCCAGGATGACGGTGACCGTGACAGCCACCGCGACCGCCGCGGCCACCGGGCGGGGCACCGGGACCCGGGGGTGGGTGGCCGCCTGGAGCAGCTCCGGGTCGGCGACCGCGGTCACGGTGGATCCGGTCGTCGCCGGTTCGGGGGCGGGGAGGTCGGCGAAGTGCACACCGACCGGCTCGGCGCGGGTGTAGAGCAGGGCGGCCACCCGGACGTAGTAGGCCAGGGCGATGAGGGCGTTGAGGGCCACCACCGCGGCCAGCCAGCCCCAGCCCGCGTTGATCAGGGCGGCGATCACGGTCACCTTGGCGAACAGACCGGCCAGGCCCGGTGGCAGGCCGGCCAGACCCGCGAGGGCCAGCACGAGCGCCGCACCCAGCCACGGCTGACGACGGCCCAGGCCGCGAAGATCGGCCAGCTCGCCACCGTCGGCGGACGGCCCGCGCAGGGCCACCACCACGGCGAACGCCACGAACTCGAGCACGACGAAGAAGACCGCGTACGCGATCGCCGCCGGCACCCCCGCCGAGCCCACCGCCAGCGCCGCCAGGATGTAGCCCGCCTGGGCCACCGACGACCAGGCCAGCAGCCGTACCGTCCGGGTCTGGCGCAGGGCGACCAGGTTGCCCACCGTCATGGTCAGCACGGCCAGGACCGCCACCAGCGGCCCGGTGTCCAGCCGCTGCACGACCGCGGCCAGGGCCACCACGCCGCCGAGCTTCGAGGCGGTCGACAGGTACGCCGCCACCGGCACCGGTGAGCCGTCGTAGGTGGCCGGCGCCCAGGCGTGCAGCGGGACCGCCGCCACCTTGAACGCGAAGCCGATCACCAGCAGCGCGGCGCCGACCGCCCCCAGGGGCGCGAGCGGGCCCGATCCCTCGGTCAGCACGGCCAGGTGCAGCACGCCGGTGGACGCGAACAGCAGGGCCGCGCCGAGCAGGGCGATCGCCGTGGAGATCACGCTGACCAGGAAGAACGTGACCGCGGCCGAGGCGCCGGTGGTCGTCACCCGCTCGCGGGGAGCGAAGCGGCGCAGGCCCACGAGCACGTACAGCGGCAGGGTCAATGTCTCCAGCCCGACGATCAGGGTGATCAGGTCGCCCGCGTACGCGATGACCACTCCCCCGGCCATCGAACTGGTCAGCAGGAAGCAGAACTCGCCGGCCGGGGCGATGCCCGCGCGCAGCGCCGGGGCCGACAGCGCGAGCACCCCGATCGTCAGCGCCGCGAACAGCACCGCCACCACCGCCGCCTGCGGGCCACTCACCCAGGAGCAGTGCTCGGCGCCGCAGAAGGTCGAGGCCGGGCGCAGCCCGAGCGCGACCGCCCCGCCGATCGTGGCGAGCCCACCGACGATGCCCGCCGGCAGCACGAATCGGCCGAAGGCCAGCTCCAGCACCAGGACGAGCAGCGCGGTGCCGCCCGCCGCGTACAGCGGCAGCAGGGCGAAGTGGTTCACGGTCTGGGTCATGGCAGGGCTCCGGTCAGGGCGGCCACCGGGTCGGCGGTCGCGGCGAGCACCAGCGCCGGCACCAGTCCGATGGCCAGCGCGAGCAGCACCAGCGGCGACCACGCCAGCCATTCGGGGCGGGTGATGCCCGCGAAGCCGGCCACCGCCGGGCTCGCCGGGCCGTGGGTGACCCGGCGCAGCAGCCGCAGGAAGTACGCCGCGGTCAGGGCACCGCCGACCGCCGCCAGCACGGCCAGCGTGATCCACAGGGGGCCGCCG
>NZ_JBEZGQ010000657.1:0-4874 GCF_040650095.1 Actinoplanes sp. NPDC048791
GGCCCGGCCCGCGCGGGCGGGCTGGGCCTGATCGCGGCGGCCGACATCGCGGTCTGCGCCCGTACGGCGACGTTCGCGTTCTCCGAGGTACGCCTGGGCGTGATCCCGGCCGTGATCAGTGCCACCGTGCTCCCCCGGCTGGCTCCTCGGGCCGCCGCCGAGCTCTATCTCACCGGCGACGTCTTCGACGGGGCCCGCGCGGCCGAGATCGGGCTGGTCACGGCGGCTGTCGAGGCGGAGGGGCTGGACGCGGCCGTCACCGCGTACACGGAATCTCTGGTCCGGGGTGGCCCGCTGGCCCTGGCCGGCACCAAGCAGTTGCTGCGCCGCCGGCCGGCCGAGACCGTGCGCGCCGACCTGGCCGAGCTGTCGGAGCGCTCGGCCGGCTACTTCCGGTCGGCCGAGGGCCGCGAGGGTGTCGCGGCCTTCCGCGAGAAGCGCCCGGCGTCCTGGGTGCCGGCGACGCAGGAGACGGGCACTCGTTGATTACTCTTGTCCCCCGACGGAGGGAGTGTGCGTGCGCCGAAAGCCGGTAGTCGTGGTCGTTCTGCTCGCGCTCCTCGGCGCCCTCGGCGTGGTCGTGGCCGTCAACTCCGTCGGCGGCAAGATCAAGCTTCCGCAGCTCGGCCCGGAATGCATCGTCCGGGCCGACGGCGAGGTCGCGCTGGACCTCGTGCAGATGGCCAACGCGGCCACGATCACGGCCGTCGGCCTGCGGCGCAAGATGCCCGAGCGGGCCATCATCATCGCGCTGGCGACCGCGTTCCAGGAGTCCAAGCTGGAAAATCTGGACACCGGCGACCGCGACTCGGTCGGGCTGTTCCAGCAGCGCCCCAGCCAGGGCTGGGGCACGCCGGAGAAGATCCAGGACCCGAGGTACGCGGCGGGCAAGTTCTACTCGGCCCTCAAGAAGGTCAAGGGCTGGCAGAAGATGCGGGTCACCGACGCGGCCCAGAAGGTGCAGCGGTCGGCCTACCCGAACGCGTACGAGAAGTGGGCCGACGAGTCCACCGTGCTCGCCACAGCGCTGACGGGCCGGGCCACCGGCGCAGTCGAGTGCACGGTGAGCGGCGAGCCCGCCCTGCGTGGAGCCACGGCCGCGGCCGCACTGGCCGAGGGCATGCGCCTCGACTGGGGCAAGGGCCTCAACACCATCGAGGCGACCCAGAGCGGCGGCCTGACCGTGGCGGTCAAGGACGTCAACGCCGGCTGGCGGTACGCCCACTGGCTCGTCTCGCACGCCAGCAGCACGGGCGTGGAGCGGGTCCGCTTCGCCGACCGGGAGTGGAACGCACCCGACGGTAAGTGGCAGCCCGTAACCGGCGGCAAGGGCGCGGGCAACGACACCGTGATCGCCGAGGTCTTCAGCTAGGCGATCAGCCTTCATATTCACGTTTATTCATGCCCGCAAGAGTCACGATCACGATGTTGCCTGGTCATAGCGCTGCGTATACATCGACGTGGACAGACAGCGACCGGACTGGTACTAGTTAGTCGTGCTCCAAGCCATCGAGTGGATCCATCTGGGAGCCGTCGGCGTCGCCGCGATCATCTTCGGGATATGCCGGCACAAGCCCGCCCGGATCGGGCCCTGGCTGCTGCTGACGGCGTCCGTCGTCGCGGTGGCCATCGGCGACATCCTGCATGCCCTGCACAAGTACGCGGCCGCCGACATCGCCTACCTGGCGATGTTCGCGCTGGTGGCGCTGTCGCTGCTGCAGCTGACCCGGGCCGGCGCGATCCTGATGGACCGGGCCCGGGTGATCGACCTGGTGGCCTTCGCCTGCGCGGCGCTGCTGGTGATCTGGGTCTTCCTGATCGGTGGCAGCAGCTGGCTGGGCGGGATAGCACCGGAGGACATGCTCGGCGCCCTGCTGCTGGTCGGCATCTGCGCCCGGCTGATCGTGGCGGTCTGGTTCAACTGGTCGGCGGTGCTGCTCGGCGTCGGGGCGCTGGGCTGCCTGGGCAGCGACATCGCCTACTCGCTGGCGCCGAGCTCGTGGTCCGAGGCCGGCTACATGCTGCTCTACCTGGCCTGGGGCGGCGCGGCGCTGCACCCGTCGATGGTCCAGCTGACGACTCCCCTGCCGATGCGGCCCAAGCCGTGGCAGGGCCGCTGGGCGACCCTGCTGGGCCTGTCGGTGGCCACACCGCCGCTGGTGCTGCTCATCGAGGCGCTGCAGGGCGAGGTCCGCGACGGTGTGGTGATCGCGGTGGCGGGCGCGCTGACGGTGGTGCTGGCCTTCACCCGGCTGGCTGACTCCGTGACGCAGAACAGCCAGGCCCTGACCCGCGAACGCGTACTGCGCGAGGCCAGCGCGGCGCTGGTCGCGGCGGCCGACGACGCCGCGGTCGACGAGGCGGTCCGCACGGCGGTGACCCAGCTGCTGCCACCCCACGACGTGCAACGCATCGTCTTCGCCACCGACGACCGCCAGCTCACATTGCAGGCCCTGCCGGCGGCGGCGACCAGCCCCCGCCCGCGCAGCTGGTGGCTGGACGACGAGAAGAAACCCGGAACGGACCCGGCCGACGGGACGCTGGTCTGTCCGCTGTGGCTGGAACCGCTGGCAGTGGCCCGCCCGAGCGGCGGTGCGCTGGTGCTGGCGGGCCGCAAGGACATGCTGATGGTGAGCCGCGACGCCCTGGAGGTCCTGGCCGGCCAGGCGGCGCTGGCCCTGGACCGGATCTCCCTGGTGGAGGCGGTGGGCCGCCGGGACAGCGACCTCTACCTGCGGGCGGTGATCCGCAACACCGCGGACATCATGCTGGTGATCGACGAGGACCAGCAGATCCGGTACGCGAGCCCGGCGCTGCACGAACTGATCGGCGAGAAGGAACTTCCCCCGTTCGCGAAGCTGCCGGACCTGGTCCACCCGGACGACCGGGGCCAGATCCGCCGAGCCCTCCGCGACGAGGGCGACGGGGTGGTCTACTGCGCCCTGCAACGGGCGGACGAGACCCAGGTGATGGTGGAGGCGACGTACCGGGACCTGCGCGAGGACCGCCTGGTCCAGGGCTACGTGGTGACGATGCTCAAGGTGACGAAACCGCAGGACCCGGTGGAGCAGGTGCCGCACCTGGAACACGTGGACGAACTCCCGGCGTGGGTGAACCGCCGCAGCGCACAACACAAGTTCCGCTACTGAATCCGCTACGGAACAAGCTCGCTCAGCGAAGCGATCCACCGCGTGGCGGGCGGCGCCGTCCCATCGGGGTCCCGGACCAGCGTTACCCCCTGATAGCCGAGCCGGACGGCCGCGGCGACAAGCTCAGGATCATCATCAACGAAGAGGCAGTCGGCCGCCGAAAGCCCGAGCGCGTCACGGCCGGCGCGGTACATCCGCGGATCGGGCTTGCGGCACCCGAGAACGGCCGAGATGACCAGGGTGACGAAGAAGTCCCGCAGCCCGAGCCGGCGGAAGAGGTCATCGAGATCCGGCCAGGCATCCGAGACGACAGCCATTGCGACCCCGTCGGCATGCAGCCGGGCAAGCACGTCCCGGACCTCGGGGTAGGGCTCGACGGGCAGGCCGGCGGCTGGTCGTTCAAGCTCGGCGAGCAGCTCGGGGGTGGGGGCGGCGATGCCGAGGGCTTGGAGGATGACCCGGTGGTAGTCGGTCCTGTCGGCGGTGCCTGAGGTGCTGTCGAGCAGCGCCTGGCCGGCGGCGAAGGCTGAGGGTAAGGATGAGTCCGGGATGCCGGGGACGTGACGGGCCAGGACCTGCTCGAAGTCGTACCGGGGGTTCCAGCGGCCGCCGACGGGTCCGATGAGTACGCCGCCGGCGTCGAGCAGAAGCCCCCGGACAGCCATCGGCCCAACCTAGCGAGCCTGTCGCGGACGGCGCAGCCCCGCGGTCCATTCAGCTCGGTCCTCTAAGCGGGTCTCGGGTGGAGCTTGGGCTTGGGCCGGAAGCCCGGGGCTGAGGGGTGAAGCCCGAGGTGGAGGGCAAGCCAGCCGGACGACCAAGCCCGCCTGGGAGTGCATGCCCGAGTGGAAGGCCCGGGGCCGACTGGAAAGCCGGAGCCAGCTGCACGGCCGGGGCCGGCTGAAAGGCCGGAGCCAGCTGCACGGCCGGGGCCGGCTGAAAGGCCGGAGCCAGCTGCACGGCCGGGGCCGGCTGGAAAGCCGGAGCCAGCTGCACGGCCGGGGCCGGCTGGAAAGCCGGAGCCAGCTGCACGGCCGGGGCCGGCTGGAAAGCCGGAGCCAGCTGCACGGCCGAGGCCGACTGGAAGGCTGGGGCCGACTGCAAAGCCGGGCGGCTGCAAGGCCGGGCGGCTGCAAGGCCGGGCGGCTGGATGGTGGATCTAGGTGAATTCGAGCTCGACTCGGGAACGAGCCCGCGGTTGAGGGCGAAGCCGAGCCGAAGGCGAAGCCCGAATGCGCGCGAAGCGCGCGGAGGGTGACCAAGCACGGACATGGCAGGGAGCGAAGCGACCGGTCTCGGCGTGAGTGCCCTGTGTCAACCAACCGGTTGTGGATCTTGTTGGAGGAGGGTTTGCAGGGCGCGATGTTGGGCGGGGTCGTAGGGGGTGTGGGTGGTCCAGCATCGGTAGATCACGGTCAGCCAGGCACGGGCCAGGATTCTGACGGCGTGGTTGTGGTTCTTGCCGCGGGCGCGTGCTTGTTGGTAGAGATGGCTGGCCCAGGGGTTGGCTAGGCGGCTGTCGCCGGCGAAGTCACAGACCGCGTCGCGCAGTTGTTTGTCGACGGCCCAGCGGAACGCGACGATGCGGGTGTGACCGGACTGCCGGGTTGACGGGGTGACCCCGGCCAGCCCGGCCAGGGCGGCCGCGGTCGGGAACCGGGCCCGGCAGTCACCGATCTCGGCCAGGAGCCGGGCCGCGCGCACCGTCCCGGCTCGCGGCAGAGA
>NZ_JBEZGQ010000658.1:0-4873 GCF_040650095.1 Actinoplanes sp. NPDC048791
GCCCCGCGGGGCGCCGCGCGACTGGCCCCTCCCACTGCCCGGTCTTTCCGCCGCCCAGGTCCTCCCGCCGCCCAGTCCTCCCCGGCTCGGCGGCGTCGGGGGGCCGTTGCTCAGTCCTCCCGAGCCTGGCGACGGCCACGGCCGGCCGCCGGCCGCCGGTCTCCCGGACGCAGCAGCAGAGCGGTGGAGCAGCGGGCGGGCCCCCGGACCGGGCCGGTTGCGAACGCTTCACGGGGGAGCGGATCGCGACCGGCCCGCGAATGTCGTACCTGGCTGCCAGGATGGGGTTCGTGCAGTTCCTCGACCTGGCAGCCACGTCGGCCGCCGTTTCCGCCACCTCCGGCCGCAAGGCCAAGATCGACCTGCTCGCCGATGCCCTCCGGCGTCTCGATCCCGGCGAGCTGGCCGCCGGCTCCGCCTACCTGGCCGGTGAGCTGCGGCAACGCCAGACCGGCGTCGGTTACGCCGGCTTGCGTGATCTCCCCGAGCCCGCCGCCGAGCCGGTGCTCACCGTGGCCGAGGTCGACGAGCGGATCGCCGCCATCTCCGTTGTCGCCGGCACCGGGTCGCAGGCCCGCCGGCGTGACTTGCTGGCCGGGCTCTTCGGCCGGGCCACCGCCGATGAGCAGCGGCTGCTCGTCGGCCTCTTCAGCGGCGAGTTGCGCCAGGGCGCTCAGGCCGGCCTGCTCGCCGACGCCGTCGCCCGCGCCGCCGAGGTGCCTGTCACGGCTGTCCGGCGGGCGCTGCTGCTCTCCGGTGACCTCAAGCAGGTGGCTGTCGCCGCGCTCGCCGGCGGGGCGCCCGCGCTCAGCGAGATCAGCCTGCGGGTCGGCACTCCGCTGACCCCGATGCTCGCCAGCAGTGCCCCCGATGTCGCCGCGGCGCTGCTGGCCACCGGGTCACCGGCCACCGTCGACGTGAAGCTCGACGGCATCCGCATCCAGGTGCACCGTTCCGGGGACGAGGTTGCCGTCTTCACCCGCAGCCTCGACGACATCACCGCGCGGTTGCCCGAGGTCGTCGCCGCCGCGCGGGCCGTTCCGGCTCGGGAGTTCGTGCTCGACGGTGAGGCCATGGCCCTTGACGCCCAAGGGCGGCCACGGCCGTTCCAGGAGACGTCGAGCCGGGCCGCCACCCGGGGTGCCCGGCGCGGCGGGAAAGAGGGGCCGGTCGACGGGCCCGGGCTGGTTCCGTACTTCTTCGATCTTCTCCACCTCGGCGGCACCGACCTGCTCGACGAGCCGGGCCGGGTGCGCTGGGCCGCGCTGGCCGACGCACTGCCCGCCGAGCTCATCGTGGGGCGGCGGACCGTCGAGAGCGAGGAGCAGGCTGCCGAGGCGTTCGCGGCCGCCCTTGCCGCCGGGCAGGAAGGCGTCGTGGTCAAGGCCCAGGAGGCCCCGTACGACGTGGGCCGCCGGGGCGCCGCGTGGGTCAAGGTCAAGCCGCGGCACACGCTTGACCTGGTTGTTCTGGCTGTGGAGTGGGGGCACGGGCGGCGGCAGGGGTGGCTGTCCAACCTGCACCTGGGCGCCCGGGATCCGCGGACCGGCGGGTTCGTCATGCTGGGCAAGACGTTCAAGGGCCTCACCGACGAGCTGCTGCGCTGGCAGACCGAACGGTTCAAGGAGCTGGCGATCGACGACTCCGGCTGGGTGGTCACCGTGCGGCCCGAGCAGGTCGTGGAGATCGCCTTCGACGGTGTGCAGACCTCACCCCGCTATCCGGGCGGGGTGGCGCTGCGGTTCGCCCGCGTCCTGCGCTACCGCGACGACAAGCGCGCCGAAGAAGCCGACACCATCGACATGGTCAAGGCCCTCGGCTTCCCCGCCACCCCAGAAAACTGAGCCAACGCCACGAGGGCGAGGGTCAGTCGTCGGTCAGATCGTTGAGGACTTCGGCGGCGTGGTCGCTGCCGCCGTCGGCCAGCCTCCGTAGCTCTGCCACATCCCCGCGCTCCCCGGCGATCTCGACCAGCGCCGACACCGCGTCAGCACTGCCGCCGGCAGCAAGGCGCCGCAACCCGTCCAGATCATGACGCTCGATCGCCAGTGCAACACGGTCGTCGTCGGCCATGCCGTCACCCTCTCGTAGGAACGGGGAGACCCGGATCAGAGAGCCGCGAGCGACCGCACGTAGTTGACCTGCTGATGGACATAGGTCACCTGCGACTGATCGGTCACCGGGATCCGGGCGACGTACTGCCGTGTCGCGTTGGTCACCGTCACCTGCACCGTCCCTCGCGGGACAGTCACCTTCACCAGCAGGAACAGCAGGCTGAAGATCGTCAGGACGCAGAACCCCACGATCGCCGCCGCGATGGCCCACGGCGGGATCTTCTGCTCGCTGTGCCAGTAGTCGTTCACTGTCCACGTCGAGCCGGCCAGCGGGATGTCCCCGGCCGGGGTGTGGACCACCGTCGACGTGACCGCCATGTCGCCGATCTGGGCGATCACCGGGCCCGGCACCAGCGGATCCGGCGGTGGGACCGGCTGTGCGGGGGTGGGCACGCTCCAGGGGTCACTCGGCGTGGAGTCCGGAAAGGTCACTCCGCCGAGGTTAGTCGGCCTGCCTTGCGCTGGGAACGGCCGCCATGCGCTGGTCTGCCGCCGCCACCCGGTCCTCCCGCTTCTTCGGGGCGTCGCCGTTGGCTTCCTTTCGGGCCTGCCACCCGTACGCGAGCAGCGCCATCACCGCGAACAGCCACCACTGGACCGCGTAGCCGCCGTTCTGCCACGAGTCCTCGTGATCGATCGGGATCCGCGCGAAGCCCGGCTCGGGGTCGCTGACCAGCACGTATGCCCCGTACACGGGGAACGGCAGCTCGGCCGCCAGCTTGGGCACCGCGATCCGCCGGGTGTCGATCCGGCCGTCGCGCCGCGCCAGCGGGGCCGGCCGGCTCTCGGACAGGTGCACCTGGCCGACCACCGTTACCTCGCCCGTCGGGGCCGGGGTGGCCACCGGCGCCGAGATCGCGTCGCCGTCCTTCGACGGGACCCAGCCGCGGTCGATCAGCACCGCCGTGCCGTCGGCCAGCAGCAGCGGGGTCACGATCTCGAAGCCGACCGAGCCGTCGACCGTGCGTCCGCGGGCCTGGATCTCGTGCGCCGCGTCGTACCGTCCGGTGACCGTGACCTTCGTCCAGGCCGCGTCCTCACCGGGGGACGCACCCGGCTTGCCGGGCGCGACCGGCTTGGCCAGCACGGACGCCAGCGGCACGGCGGGGCTGGAGTCAGCGGCGTCGATCCGCGCGTTGATCGCGCTGCGTTCCTGGTAGCGGTGCAGCTGCCAGTTGCCGAGGAACACCATGATCACCGAGGCGGCCACGGTGAGCGCCGCGGCGGCCAGCCAGCGGGGCGTCAGCAGGAACCGGTACACGTTCTGAGGCTACCCGGCTCGCGACGGCCGCTTTCCGCTGGCAGGTAGGGTGCGATGTCCGGCGGTCAATATCATGTCGCCGTCGTTTTCCGTATCCCCGAGGGAGCCGTGATGTCCGCCCACTCGCGCCTGGTGGTGAGCGCACCCTCGTCCGGGCACGGGAAGACCGCGATCGCGGTCGGGTTGCTCGCCGCGTGCACCGCGCGGGGGGTGCCGGCCACCGGTTTCAAGGTCGGCCCCGACCACACCGACGCCGCCTACCTCGGCCTGGCCGCGGGGCGTCCCGGCCGCAACCTCGACCCGCGCCTGGTCGGCGCGCAGCGCATCGCGCCGCTGTTCGCGCACGGCGCGGCCGGCTCGCAGATCGCGGTCATCGAAGGCGCGATGGGCCTGTTCGACAGCCTGACCGGACAACCGGAGATCGACGGTACGGCCGCAGTCGCCGCCGCGCTGCGCGCGCCGGTGGTGCTCGTCGTCGACGTGGCCGCCATGGGTCACTCGTTGGCCGCGCTGGTCCACGGCTTCCGGATGTTCGACGAGATGGTGCACCTCGGCGGCGTCATCCTGAACCGGGTGGCCTCGCCCCGCCACGAGGAGATGCTCCGCACCGCGCTCGACGACATCGGCATGCCGGTGCTGGGCGCGCTGCGCCGCGGTGACCTCCCGGCCGTGCTGCCGGCCCGCGCCCAGGGCCCGGTCCCGGTGGCGCACCGCACGGTCGAAGCGGTCCGGGCCGTCCGCCGCCTCGGCGAGGCCGTCGCCGGTGCGATCGACCTCGATCGGGTGATGGCGCTGGCCGACGCGGCGCCGCCGCTGCCCGAGCAGGCCTGGTCACCGGTGGACGCGCTGGCCGAGGCGACCGGCGAACCGCTGGTGCCGCCGGAGAACCGCCCGGTGATCGCGCTGGCCGGCGGACCGGGCGCCCCTTACACGTACGTGGAAACGGTCGAGCTGCTCACCGCGGCCGGCGCCGAGGTCGCGATCATCGACCCGCTGCGCGACGAAACCCTCCCGGCGGGCACGCGCGGGCTCATGATCGGGGCGGCCCTGCCGGAGGGGTACGCGGAAGAGCTGTCCGCGAACCGCCGCCTCTGCGCGGCCGTGTCCCAGCTGGCGCACGACAACCGCCCGATCATCGCCGAGGGCGTCGGCCTGCCCTGGCTGACCCGCGACTTCGACGGCCGCCCGATGTGCGGGATCCTGGACGCGTCGGCGCTGACCGCCGGCCAGACGATCGCGGGCTACCGCGAGGCGACCGCCCCGGCGACGTCGCCGCTGGCCCCGGCCGGTGCCCGGATCACCGGCTACAAGCAGCACCGGGCGATCGTCACGCCCCGGGCGGGCCAGGTGCCGGCCTGGACCTGGGCGGGTGGTAATCCGGAGGGCTTCGTCTGGCGTCAGGTCCACGCGTCGCAGCTGGGGCTGCACTGGGCCGGGGCGCCGGAGATCGCCCGGCGGGTGGTCGCGGCGATGCTGGCCCCGGCGCAGCCGGCGCCGG
>NZ_JBEZGQ010000659.1:0-4861 GCF_040650095.1 Actinoplanes sp. NPDC048791
GGCCCGACGGCGTCGACGTCGCACGCACCTTCGCCGCGCGTACCGGTGCCGACCCCACCGCAGTCCGGGTGCAGGCCAGCGCCGAGAACCCGCGCCCGTACCAGGACGTGATCGGGGGCAACGCGTACTACATCGGCAGCGGCAGCCGCTGCTCCGTCGGCTTCTCGGTCACCGGCGGCTTCGTCACCGCCGGGCACTGCGGCCAACCCGGCGCCCGGACCAGCCAGCCGGCCGGCGCCTTCCAAGGCTCGACCTTCCCGGGCCGCGACTACGCCTGGGTACGGGTGGACGCAGGCAACACACCGCGCCCCCTGGTGAACAACTACAGCGGCGGCACGGTGGCGGTGGCCGGCTCCGCCGAGGCGGCTGTGGGCGCCGCCGTGTGCCGATCCGGCTCCACGACCGGCTGGCACTGCGGCACGATCCAGCAGAAGAACGCGTCGGTCACCTACGCCGAGGGCACGGTCTCCGGGCTGACCCGTACCAACGCCTGTGCGGAGCCCGGCGACTCGGGCGGCTCGTGGCTGGCCGGCAGCCAGGCGCAGGGTGTCACCTCCGGTGGGTCCGGCAACTGCACCTCCGGCGGCGTCATGTACTTCCAGCCGGTCAACCCGATCCTGGCCGCGTACGGCCTGACGCTGGTGACCTCCGGCAGCCCGGGCCCGCAGCCGACAGCCACCACTACAGCCCCGCCCGGACCGGGCGGCACCACGTGGCAGGCGGGCACCGGCTACGCGGCCGGGGCGCAGGTCTCGTACGCCGGCGTGAGCTACCGGTGCCTGCAGGCGCACACCGCGATGACCGGGTGGGAACCGCCCAACGTCCCCGCGTTGTGGCAGCGCGTCTGATCCTCCTGAAACACAACCCCCTGAGGAGATTCGGTGAGAAGGAAATCCGTACTGACGGGGCTGGTGGTCATCACCACCGGCGCCGCCATGATCGCGTCCGGCCTCCACACGAGCGCCGACGCCGCCGACCGACCGCGGACGCCGACCCCGGCGACCACCGCGGCCGGTGCCCCTTCGACCACCGCCCTGGCCGCCGCCGACCGGGCCGCCGCGAACGGCTTCGACGACCTCGCCAAGGGCCCGAACGACGCGTTCCTGCGGCGTAGCGCGGTCAGCGGCCTGCGTGGCCTGCAGTACATCACCTACGACCGCACCTACCGCGGTGTGCCGGTCGTCGGTGGCGACGCGACCGTCGTGGTCGACTCGTCCGGCCGGGTACGCGACACCCTGGCCGCCGCGCACGGCCGCGTCAGCCTGACGTCGCTGCGGCCAAAACTGTCCGCGGTCAAGGCCGGCGCCACCGCCCGGGCCCAGCTCGACTCGGTGTCCAGCGCCTCGGCCCCGCAGCTCGTGGTGTACGCGCTGAGCGCCCGGCCGCGGCTGGCGTACGAGAGCCAGCTCCTGGGCACCCGCGACGGCGCGCCGAGCAGCCTGCACGTGTGGGTCGACGCGCTGTCCGGCAAGGTGCTGTCCACCAAGGACGACGTGGTGTCCGAGGCCGCCCGGGGCTATCTCAACGGATCCGTCCAGATCGACACCAACGGGGGCCTGCTCCAGGATCCTCAGCGCGCGGGCCTGTCCTGCGCCAACAACAGCACCAAGCAGACCTACCGCAACGGCGGCACCGGCACCGGGACAGACCTGCAGACGGCCTGCGTCGATGCGTACTACGCCGTCCAGCAGGAATGGACCATGCTGCAGTCGTGGCTGGGCCGGCGCGGCATCGACGGCAACGGCCGCGGCTTCCCGCTGTACGTGGGCCTGAACGACGTGAACGCGTACTGGGACGGCCGGTCCGGCACCTTCGGCCACAACCGGGCCAACTCCGCCCAGGCCGTCAGCATGGACGTGGTCGGCCACGAGATGGGCCACGCGATCGACCAGTTCACCGGGGCGGGCACCGCGAGCGAGGCCGGACTCGGCGAGGCCACCGGTGACATCTTCGGTGCCCTGACCGAGGCCTACGCCAGCAACGCCGGCGACCCGGCGGACTACACCGTCGGCGAGAAGATCAACCTCGTCGGCAACGGTCCCATCCGGTACATGTACAACCCGGCGACCAACGGCGACCCGAGCTGCTACTCGTCGGCCATCCCGGGCACCGAGGTGCACGCGGCGGCCGGGCCCACCAACCACTGGTTCTACCTGCTGGCCGAGGGCAGCCGGCCGGCCAACGGCAACCCGGCCAGCCCGACCTGTGACGGCAGCACCGTCCAGGGCATCGGGATCCAGAAGGCCGGCCAGATCTTCATGGCCGCGATGAGCATGAAGACCTCCGGCTGGAACGCCCCGAAGTACCGCGGCGCGAGCGTCCGGTCCGCCGTCAACCTGTTCGGCGCCAACTCCCAGGAGTGCGTCAGCACCAAGGCGGCGTGGAGCGCGGTCAGCATCGGCACCCAGTCCGGCGAGCCGGCCTGCGGCACCCCGGGCCCGTCGAACGACTTCTCGCTGTCCGTGAGCCCGTCGTCGGGCAGCCTGCGACAGGGAGCCACGGTGACCACCACCGTGGCGACCCAGGTCAGCAGCGGCAACGCCCAGCCCGTCACGCTCAGCGCGGCCGGCCTGCCGTCCGGGGTCACCGCGACCTTCAGCCCGGCGACCGTCACGGCCGGCCAGCCGTCGACGCTGACCCTGCGGGCCACCGCAACCGCTGCCGTCGGCAGCAAGGCCGTCACGGTCACCGGATCGGCCGCCTCCGGTAACCACACCGCGACCTACACGCTCACCGTCACGACCGGCCAGCCGCCCACCGGCGACGACTTCTCGGTGTCGGTGTCCCCGCAGGCCGGCACGGTGGCGCCCGGAAACTCGGTGACGGCCGCGGTCGCCACCGCCACCACCTCCGGCAACGCCCAACCGGTGAACCTCGCAGTGACCGGTGCGCCCACCGGCGTCACCGCATCGGTGGGTCCCGCATCGGTCACCTCCGGCGGCTCCGCCACCCTGACCGTCTCGGTCTCCTCGACCGCCACCGCGGGCACCTACCCGCTGACGGTCACCGGGACCGGCCCGGGCGGCACGCACACGGCGGCGTACACCCTCACCGTCTCCGGCGGCACTCCGCCGCAGGGATGCGGTGGCGCGGCGGCCTGGAATGCCGGCCAGGGATACCTGCCCGGGGACAAGGTCTCCCACAACGGTCACCTGTGGAACTCCACGTGGTACTCCACCGGCGCCGAGCCCGGCGCGCCCGGCTCGTGGGCGGTCTGGAGTGACGCCGGCGCCTGCTGATTGATGTGTACGACGGAGCGGGCTCCGAGCCACCTCGGGCCCGCTCCGCCCGTCATCGCCTGAGGAGGCAATGTGCGACACCGAAGGTCCCTCACCGCGGTCGTGGCCGCGGTGGCTCTCGCCGTACCCGTCATCGTGGCCACCTCCGCGTCGGCCACCACCGTCCGGACCACCCGTGCGGCCGGGCCGGCCGCCCCGGCCGCCGGCCTCGCCGCGCCCGAGATCACCGTCACCGACGTCAAAGCCCACCTGTCACAGTTCCAGTCCATCGCGGCCGGCAAC
This sequence comes from Actinoplanes sp. NPDC048791, assembly GCF_040650095.1. Taxonomy (NCBI): domain Bacteria; kingdom Bacillati; phylum Actinomycetota; class Actinomycetes; order Micromonosporales; family Micromonosporaceae; genus Actinoplanes; species Actinoplanes sp. NPDC048791. Next base: position 3,522 of record NZ_JBEZGQ010000659.1, read on the forward strand.
GGCGGCAACCGGTACGCGGGCAGCAGCGGCTACACCGCCTCGGTGAGCTACGTCGAGCAGAAGCTGCGCGCGGCCGGCTACGCCGTGACCCGTCAGCCGTGCACCAGTTGCACGGCCCAGTCGGCGAACCTGATCGCCGAGTGGCCCGGCGGCGATGCCCAGCAGGTCCTCATGCTCGGCGCCCACCTCGACAGCGTCCGGGCCGGGCCGGGCAGCAACGACAACGGCTCCGGCTCGGCCGGTGTGCTGCAGGTGGCGCTCGCCCTCGCGCAGCACAACCCCACCATGACACGGCGGGTCCGCTTCGCCTGGTGGGCCGACGAGGAGCAGGGCCTGCGCGGCTCGAACTACTACATCAGCCGGCTCTCGACCGCCGAGCGCACGAGCATCAAGGGCTACCTGAACTTCGACATGATCGCCTCGCGGAACGCCGGCTACTTCATCAACAACATCAGCACGCCGCTGGCCGCGTCACTGAAGAGCTACTACGACCGGATCGGGGTGGCCACCGAGGAGAACGTCGAGGGGGTCAACCGCTCCGACGACGCGTCGTTCCGCAACGCCGGTATCGCCAGCAGCGGGGTGGCCGCGGGCGCCAGCGCCCGTAAGACGGCCGCCCAGGCGCAGAAGTGGGGCGGCAGCGCCAATGCGGCGTACGACCCGTGCTATCACAGCGCGTGCGACACCACCGCCAACATCGCCGACGTGCCGCTCGGCCGTGCGGTGAACGCCATGGCCACCGCTGTGTGGAGTCACGCGGTCGGCGACAGCACGCCGCCGCCCACCGAGGACAGCTTCTCGCTGTCGGTGTCGCCCTTCTCGGCGGTGGTCGCGCCGGGCGGCTCGGCCACGGTGGCGGTGTCGACCGTGACGACCTCGGGCACTGCCCAGCCGGTGCGGTTGGCGGTTTCCGGTGCGCCGGCCGGGGTGAGCGCGGCGGTCAGTCCGTCATCGGTGACCTCCGGCGGCTCGGCGACGCTGTCCGTATCGGTGTCCGCCTCGGTGGCGGCCGGGACCTATCCGCTGACCGTCACCGGCACCGGCGCCTCGGCCACCCGGACCGCCAGGGTCACCCTGACCGTATCGACCGGCCCTCCGGCCGGGTGCGGAGGAGTGAGCGCCTGGACCGCGTCGCAGGCGTACGCACCCGGCGACAAGGTCTCGCACCTCGGCCGCCTGTGGAACTCGACGTGGTACTCCACCGGCGCCGAACCGGGCGTCCCGGGTTCCTGGGCGGTCTGGAGCGACGCCGCGGGACCGACGGTCACGGTCACCACGGGCGCCGCGCTGGCGCAGTACGCCGGCACGAACAGCCCTTACACGATCCTGGTCAGCGGCCG
>NZ_JBEZGQ010000660.1:0-4856 GCF_040650095.1 Actinoplanes sp. NPDC048791
GGCCAGGCGCCCGGTCAGCGACTCGCCGGGCGCGAGCATGGCCCGGCCGCCGATCTGGCCGGAGGGCTTCGGCTGGGCGGGCGGGATCGGCTGGGTCTCGGCCGCCGGCGGGCGCTGCGACGGGACCACCGAGTACGGGTCCGTCATCATGTGCGGCGGGGCCTTGCTGGCCAGCGGGCCGGCGAGCTGCTGGCGCAGCATCGTCCGGGCGGTCGGCACGTCGAAGCGGCGGGCCGGGTCCTTCTCCAGCAGGCCCATCAGCACCGGCGTCAGCGAGCCGGCGCGGACGGCCGGGGTCGGCGGGTCCTCGACGACGGCGTGCATCGTCTCGATCGGGTCACCCTTGTCGAACGGCGGCCGGCCCTCGATCGCGGTGTAGAGCGTGACACCCAAGGAGAAAAGGTCGCTGGGCGGGCCGAAGTCGCTGCCCATGGCCCGCTCGGGCGAGATGAAATGCGGCGAGCCGAGCACCATGCCGGGCGTGGTGAGCTGCACGTCGGTGGGCATCCGGGCCACGCCGAAGTCGGTCAGCACGCAGCGGCCGTCGGTGCAGATCAGCACATTGGCCGGCTTGACGTCGCGGTGCAGCACGCCGTGCGCGTGCGCCACCTCGAGCGCGCCGAGCAGGGCGATGCCGATCTTGGCCACCACCCGCGGATTGACCGGACCGTCCTCGATCACCATGTCGGCGAGGCTGCGCGCCTCCAGCAGCTCCATGACGATCCACGGCCGGCCGTTCTCGTGCACCACGTCGTAGACCTGCACGACCGCCGGGTGCTGCAGGGCGGCCGCGGCGCGGGCCTCGCGCATCGTGCGTTCGTACATCGAGTCGCGGTCACTGGGCGCCAGGCCGGGCGGGAGGATGACCTCCTTGATGGCTACGTCACGGCGCAGCAGCGTGTCCGCTGCCCGCCAGACTGTGCCCATGCCACCGTGCCCGACCGCGGCACGAAGTGTGTACCGCCCGCCGATGAGCGTGCCCGGGGCTGCGCGTCCGCTGGTCGGAGCAGAGTTGCCACCGCTCCAGGTCGGAATCTGAGTCACGTGAGATGCCACCGAAGGGGGTGTAGGGGCTGTCGGCCAACTCCGCTATCTTGCCGGTTCCCACCCCAATTCGGAAAGTCGCTGGAAGGGTGTTCTGTGGAACTCGACCGTGGGTAGCCACCCTGTCGCGTACGGTGGAACTTTTCGGACGCTGAGTGCAAAATCCCTCACCGGGTCCAGCCGGGCTGAAGGCCCTGCCGCGCTTAACGCTGCTTTAGGATCGCCCTTGTGAACGCAGAATCCGGGTTCGAGATCAAGCCGGTGTACCACCGCGACGACGTGGCCCCGGACGTCGACGAGCGGCTCGGTGAACCCGGTGCCTATCCGTACACCCGGGGCGTCTACCCGACCATGTACACCCAGCGCCCGTGGACCATGCGCCAGTACGCCGGCTTCGGCACCGCGGTGGAGTCCAACGCCCGCTACCACCAGCTGCTGGCCGCCGGCACGATGGGCCTGTCCGTCGCCTTCGACCTGCCCACCCAGATGGGCTACGACTCCGACGACCCGATCGCGCACGGCGAGGTCGGCAAGGTCGGCGTGGCCATCGACTCGATCGACGACATGCGGCAGCTGTTCGCCGGGATCCCGCTCGGCAAGGTCTCCACGTCGATGACGATCAACGCGCCCGGCTCGCTGCTGCTGCTGCTCTACCAACTGGTGGCCGAGGAGCAGGGCGTGCCCGGGGCGGCGCTGACCGGCACGATCCAGAACGACATCCTGAAGGAGTACATCGCCCGCGGGACGTACATCTTCCCGCCCAAGCCGTCGCTGCGGCTGGTCGCCGACACGTTCGCCTACTGCCGGGCCGAGATCCCGAAGTGGAACACCATCTCCATCTCGGGCTACCACATGGCCGAGGCCGGCGCGACGCCCGCCCAGGAGATCGCGTTCACCCTGGCCAACGGCATCGAGTACGTGCGCGCGGCGATCGCGGCCGGGCTGGCCGTCGACGACTTCGCGCCCCGGCTGTCGTTCTTCTTCGTCGCCCGTACCACGCTGCTGGAGGAGATCGCCAAGTTCCGCGCCGCCCGGCGGATGTGGGCCCGGATCATGCGCGAGGAGTTCGGGGCGAAGAATCCCAAGTCGCTGATGCTGCGGTTCCACACCCAGACCGCCGGCGTGCAGCTCACCGCCCAGCAGCCGGAGGTCAACCTGGTCCGGGTGGCGATCCAGGCGCTCGGTGCGGTGGCCGGTGGCACCCAGTCGCTGCACACCAACGCGTACGACGAGGCCATCGCGCTGCCCACCCAGAAGTCGGCCCGGCTGGCCCTGCGCACCCAGCAGGTCCTCGCGTACGAGAGCGGCCTGGTGGACACCGTCGACCCGTTCGCCGGCTCGTACGTCATCGAGGCGATGACCGACGAGGTGGAGACGGCGGCGACCGCGCTGATCGAGCGGGTGTTCAGCTTCGGGTCCTCGGTGGACGCCATCGAGCAGGGCTTCCAGAAGCAGGAGATCGAGAGTTCGGCGTACCGGATCTCCCAGCAGATCGACAACGGTGAGCGGGTGGTCGTCGGGGTCAACCGCTTCGCGAGCGACGAGGAGGAGAAGTACGAGCCGCTGCGCGTCGACCCGGCCATCGAGGCCGACCAGGCCGCCCGGCTCAAGAAGCTGCGCGCCGAGCGGGACTCCGCGGCGGTCGAGGCGGCCCTGACCGACCTGCGCAAGGCGGCCGAGGGCACCGAGAACGTGCTGCCGCCGATGCGGGAGGCCTTGCGGCTGCGTGCCACCGTGGGCGAGGTCTGCACCACGCTGCGCGGGGTGTGGGGCGTGTACCGGCCCGTGGAACACTTTTAGAAGCGTCACCTCGGGTAATTGTTACCCGTTGAAGGAGATGGCGTCCGCACAGCGCTCTTATCAGGGCATTGGTAACACAGCGCGAGACGATCAATACGGGAATGACGTTGCACAGCGTCACCGGAACAGGTCTAAGCTTTCGCGCGTTGCGGAAACCGGTTCAAATGACGAGAGCGATAGAGAATCCGACGTGACGAGTGCATTGACCGTGCCCGACAGCTCACCCCAGGCCCCTTTCCCGGGGCCCCCGCCCGGCGCCGACCCGCTGCCCGGCCAGCTGGACCGCTGGCTGGCCGCCCGGGGCGCCGAGCTCGTGGCCATCCGGCGGCACATCCACGCGCACCCGGAGCCGTCGAACGCCGAGTTCGAGACCGCCGCCCTGATCGCGCGTGAGCTGGCCGTCGCCGGCCTCACCCCACAGCTGCTGCCCAAGGGCAACGGCCTGATCTGCGACATCGGCGAGGGCGACCGGGTGATCGCCTTCCGCGCGGACCTGGACGCCCTGCCGCTGCAGGACACCAAGGACGTGCCGTACCGCTCGACGGTCGCCAAGGTCGCCCACGCCTGCGGTCACGACGTGCACACCACCGTCCTGCTCGGACTCGGTCTGGCCCTGGCCCAGCTCAACGAGCAGGGCGAACTGCCCGGCCGGGTGCGGCTGATCTTCCAGCCGGCCGAGGAGTACGTGCCCTCCGGCGCCCCCGAGGTGATCGCCTCCGGCGCGCTCAAGGACGTCGTGGGGATCTTCGCGCTGCACTGCTACCCGCAGCTGCCGGCCGGCCTGGTCGGGGTCCGCTCCGGCCCGTTCACGGCGGCCGCCGACACCGTCGAGGTGCGCCTCACCGGCCCCGGCGGGCACACCGCCCGGCCGCACCTGACCGCCGACCTGGTGCACGCGCTGGGCCGGGTCATCGTCGACGTGCCCGCCCTGCTGGACCGGCGCGTCGACCCCCGCGCGGGCGTCTCCATGGTCTGGGGCGCGGTGCAGGCCGGCGAGGCGTTCAACGCGATCCCCGGCGAGGGCTACGTCCGCGGCACCGTCCGCATCCTCAACCGCGAGGCCTGGCGCGAAGCCCCCGAGCTGATCACCAAGCTGATCCGCGACGTGGTCGCCCCGACCGGCGCCGAGGTCGAGGTCAAATACAACCGCGGCGTGCCGCCGGTGATCAACGACCGGATGGCGGCCGCGGTGATCGCGGGCGCGGCCGGCGCGGCGCTGGGCGCGGACCGCGTGGTCGAGGCCGAGATCAGCATGGGCGGCGAAGACTTCGCCTTCTACCTGGACAACGTCCCGGGCGCGATGATCCGGCTCGGCACTGGCACGCCGGGCTCCGAGGTCAAATACGACCTGCACACCTCGAACTTCGACGTCGACGAGAAGTGCATCGGCTACGGGGTGCGGGTGATGGTTCACACCGCGTTGGCAGCCTTGTCGACGGGCGCTTTCTAAGGTCCAACCTCAATTGCCGCGGTGGGTGAGCGGTGCTGGCCGTCGCTCCGCCGAGACTGGTCGCTTCGCTTCCTGCCAGGTGCGGGACCACTCACCCTCGCCCGCACAGCAGGAACCCGGCTACGCCCCTCACCTCACGCGCCCGTGCGATGCGCCGGCCTCGCGCCTCGACTCGCCTCGGGCGGGGGGATCTTGGTAAAAGTGGCCGCCATAGGAGCCAGATTTTACCAAGATCTACCGATTTGGGTTCCTTCGCACAGCTGCGTCGTGACCATCTCGTGCAACCTCCCGTTGCCCGAGAACAGAATCGCCATACTCACGGCCACCGCCTTCGCGACCCAGGACAGCGTCGCCTCCGGGATCTGCGGTTGACACAGGGCACTCCCGCGGGGACCGGGCGAGGGTGGCCAATCGCCTAGCGGCTCATGGACGGCCACCCTCACCCTGCCAGGTGGGTGCTTTCCGGCCTTACTCCCCGGACTTCTCCTCGCCCTTGGGCGGGGCGTCCTTGGGCGGGGCGTCCTTGGGCGGGGCGTCCTTGCTGGTGGAGGACGGCGGCTGG
>NZ_JBEZGQ010000661.1:0-4856 GCF_040650095.1 Actinoplanes sp. NPDC048791
CCGCAGCCGCGCGGCCATCACGGCGTCGATCGCGGTGGCCGCCGCGTTCGCGAGCATCATCGGGCTCCAGGTGGCCAACGGTTACGCAACCCCGGCCGGCCGGCCGGCGGAGGCCGCCGTCGACGGTGCGCCCGTACCCCCGGCTCCGCGACCCATCACCACCCCGGTCCCGACCCCGACCTCGACCCAGCCGGTGCCCGACGTTCCGCAGGACGACAGTGATCGTCCGGTCCGCCGGGTCACCGACACCTGGACCCGCGAGGCCACGACGCCGCCGCAGTATTCGAAGCCGAAGCCCAAGCCGACGAGCGAGGCTCCGACCACCAGGCCGACGACCCGCCCGACCAAGCCCCACACGACGCCGCCCAGCGACCCGCCGCCGACCACGACGGAGCCGGAGCCGGAGCCGACTGACCCGCCGGCCACCACCCAGCCTCCGGTCGAGCCGACGGACCCGCCGGACGAGCCGGACCCGGTGGACCCGTCGCCGCCGGCCGTGGAACCGGCGCAGGAAGTCGTCCTCGCCGATTCCTGAGGCCTTCGGTTGTCCTCAGCGACCGCGCCGGGCCGTGACGATCCAGGCGCGGGAGTCGAACCACACGCCGTCGTCCGTGCGGTGGGCGTCGAGAACGGTGCGCAACCGCGTGAGCGCCGGCTCGGCGGCCGGCACTTTCCACAGGCGCCGCACGGCATCGAAGGCGGCGGCGCTGTCCGGGCCGTAGTAGACCGGCTCGTGCACGTCGGTGAAGCTGACCTCCGTGAAGCCGGCCGCCGTCAGGATGCCTTCCGTGCCGGTGGGGTCGGCGAGAGAGAACGCTGACGCGGAGGTGGGGGTCCACGGGATCTCGGTGGCCCACTCATTGCGGTCGCGGCCCTGCCAGACCAGCAGCACCAGCCGCGCCGAGGGGCGCAAAGCCTGCCCGATGTTGGTGAATGCGGCGACCGGGTCGGCGAAGAACATCGTGCCGAACCGGCTGACGCAGAGGTCGAAAGTCGCCGGTGGGAAGCGGTGGACCTGGGCATCCGCCTGCTGGTAGCTGACGTTGCGCAGGCCCTCGTCGTGGCTGAGCCGGCGGGCCTGGGCGAGCATCGGTGCGGAGAGGTCGACGCCGGTCGCGCTCCCGTCGACGGCGGCGCGGGCGGCCTCCCGGGTGGTCTGGCCGGTGCCGCAGCCGATGTCGAGCACCCGGTCGCCGGAGCCGACGCGGGCCGCGGCGCGGAAGTGCTCGTTGTACAGACGCAGTTCGGCGTCGTAGTCGAACAGGTCGGACATCGTCGTCATGATGCTGACGCTAGAGCGGCATCATCATCGACAAAAGCGATTGTTTCCGATCGAAGTGATCGCTCCGGCCGATCTCACATTCGCGTGCTCAGGTCCGCGGCCGCCTCGACAGCGATGTCGATCGCCCGCGCGGCGAGCGGTGAGTGGCTGCGGCCGGCCTGCCAGAGCAGGAAGATTTCGCGGGGCGGCAGCGCCGGCCGCAGTTCGTGCACGCGGAGCCGCTCGTCGGCCGCGACGCCGGATCCGTGCACGGCCAGCCAGGGCAGCACCGCCGACCCCATCCCGGCCCGCACCATCGACAGGATCGTGTCGTCGCCGCCGCTGCGGAAGACGATCCGCGGGCGGGCGCCGGCCCGCGCGAGGGCCAGCTCCATCCGGGGCTGATCGCAGACCGGCGGGTAGGCGACCAGGGGCCGGCCGTCGAGCTGTTCGACCCGGACCGGGCCGTCGGGAAACGTGCCGGGGCGGGCCACGAGCACGTACCGGTCGTCGAGCAGCTTGACGTGGTCGACGTCGCCGTCGAGCAGGCCGTCGTAGAACAGCAGGTCGAGCTCGTCGATCCGGGGAGGCCGGCCTGGTATCTCCTCGGTCATCCGGATGTCGCAGTCGGGGTGCTCGTCGCGCAGCCGGCGCACGACGACCGGCAGCATGGCGTTGGACATGCTCTGGAAGATGCCGATGTCGATCCGGCCGGCACCGGCCCGGAACCGGTCGACCGCGTCGGCCAACGCCTCGGCCCGGGCCAGTAGGTCGCGGCCGTGTTCGAGCACCACGGCGCCGAGCGGGGTGATCCGCACCGGCCGGGGGCCGCCGGGCCGGTCGAACACCGGGCCACCGACGGCCTTCTCCAGCGCGGCGATCTGCTGACTGATCGTGGACTGGGTGTAACCGAGTCGGGTGGCGGCCCGGCCGAACGAGCCCTCATCGGCGATCGCGGCCATGGTGACCAGATGCCGCAGCTCGACCGCGGTCACGGATCGCCCCGATCGGCTGTCGCCACAGCCGCGAGGGTCAGCACGATCGGGAACTCCTTGTCCATCTGGCCGAGCAGCAGCCCGACGATCCGCCCGTCGTGCGACCAGGCCGGGAACGGCTCGCCGCCGGTGAACATGGCGAGGTCGTAGTCGAGCGTGGAGACGCTCTCGTCGCCCGCCAGCACCCGTTCGTACTCGGACCGGAACGAGTACGGCTGCGGAGGCCCCCACCGTGCCGTCAGCGCGACGACCGCGTCCTGCCGATGCTGCTCGAAGCGGTCGTACGCCTCTTCCCACAGCCGCCAGGCGGTTCCGTCGTAGTCCGCGGGCGTCTCGTGCAGGCTCGCGAAGACCGCGATCGGCTCGAAGGCGGCCCGTGTGCCGGTGTGGGCCACCCCCTCCAGCCAGTGACCAGAGTCGTCCGGCACACCGAGGAACTGGCGGGTGGCCAGTTCCTCGGCTGTTGCCACGACGCTGTCGATGTCCACGGCCGGATCGTACTGCGCCGTCCCGTTGCCCGGTCCTCAGTCGGTGCGGCTGCGCAGGCTCCGGGCCAGCGTCGGGATCATCACCGCCGCGGGGACGAGGTGCAGGCCGAGCAGAGCGGCGATCGTGCTGGTGTCCGCCCCGGAGATGAGGGGCGGGATCAGAGAGATCACGGTCAGCGACCCTGCCGTCCACAGGAACCAATCGGCGGGACGAGCGCTCCAGCGCAGCAGGGCGGCGGCGATCACCACGCCCACGATCGAGAAGAAGCCGGTCACCACGGCGAAGCCGGACAACGGGATCGTCTCGCCACCGTCGGGGATCGCGAAGCCGACGCCGGCGGCCCGGGCGAGCGCCGCGGCGAGCGTGGTGACCACCGTCGCCGCGAGCGTGGCGACCAGGCCGGTGCCGACGAGCCCGCGGATTCGGTGGCTACGGCCGGCCGAGGCCGGGCGGGCGACGACCCCGAGGTCGTCCCGGCTGGTCATGCCGTCTCCGCCGGCAGACGCTCCGGCAGCCCGAGCCGTGGGAATTGGTCGTCGTGGAAGGTGATGATCTCGGTGATCGCCCCGCCGCTGATGCGCAGGACGTCGAGCGTCAGCGGCAGGTACGCGCCCTCCTGCTCCCGCCAGTGGTAGAAGGCGAAGGCGGGCTGCCGGTTCACCGCGGTACGGACGGCGCGCAGGCCCGTCATGCCCTCGAAGCCGTCCTCGACCCAGTTGTTCATGACCGCGTCGCGGCCCACGTACAGGCCCGGGGTGGGTGGCATCGAGCAGCGGACGTCGTCGCGCAGCAGGGCGGCGAGCTGGTCGATGTCCGAGGTCACGCTGGCGTCGGTGAAGCGGCGTACGAGCTCGCGCGTCTGCGCGTCCTCCTCGCCGCCGGTCCAGTCCTGCCGCTCGGCGGGCAGGTGCTCCCGCATGCCGGCCCGGGCCCGCTGCAAGGCGCTGTTCACCGAGTTGACCGAGTCGCCGAGCAGCTCCGCGACGTCCTTGGCCGGCCAGCCGAGCACGTCGCGCAGGATCAGCGCGGCCCGCGGGCGCGGCGCGAGGTGCTGGACCGCGACCACGTACGCCAGCTCGATCGTCTCCCGCGCGACCGCCACGGCCTCCGGCCCGTCCCCGTCGCCCGCGGGCAGTTCGTCGAGCAGCCGGTCCGGGTACGGCTGCAGCCACCGCACCTCGCCACCGGTCGCCGGCTCCGGGCGCCGCTTGGCCAGCAGGTCGAGGCAGGCGTTGGTGGCGATCCGGTACAGCCAGGCCCGGAAGGTCGACCGTCCCTCGAACGTCTCCCGCCGCCGCCAGGCCCGCAGGAACGCCTCCTGCACGGCGTCCTCGGCATCCTCGAACGACCCGAGCATGCGATAGCAGTGCACATGCAATTCCCGCCGGTGCCGCTCGACCAGCCCGGAGAATGCCGGCTCGCTGACCTCTCCCAGCCCGCTCACGCCCAGCTCCTCCAACACGTCCACACCCATGACGTCACCCTTCCGTCTCGGCAGCCCCTTCGCAGGTATGACGGCCGAGAGCGGGAAAACTCATCAACGGCGGGTCACGCGGATCGAGAACTCGTTGTTCGCGTCGTAGTGCGGCTGCATCGTGACGCCGCCGGTGGTGATGGGCGGGAACACGTACGCGGTGTCCTTGCGGGCCACGTCGTCCAGGAACCGGCCGAGCCGGACTGCGGGCTCCCCCGGCGCATAGCGCAGCCAGAGCTGCCAGGTGCCGGCCGGCAGGGCGTCGATCCGTACGGCGAAGCCCGCGTCGGTGACCGAGCCCGGCAGCTCCCGGGTCGCGGTGCTCCGCAGCTCCAGCACCGGTTCGGCGGGCTCGGCGCCGACCAGGCGGCCCTCGATCCGCAGGCCGTCCGCGTCGATCAGCACGGTGGCGATCTCGGCGTACACGGGCCGGTCCCAGACCCGCAGGCCGAGGCAGCCGTCGCTGAGCCGGTAGGGCAGCTGGACCCGCTTGGCCGTACCGGGGATCAGGGCCCGGGTGTCCAGCCGGCCGGCCCGGACCGCCGCGCCGTCCGGGGTGCGCAGCTGCCAGGTCCCCTCGGTCAGATCGCCGCCCACCGGCACCTTGTCGTCGTCGCGCCACCAGATCAGCTCCGCG
>NZ_JBEZGQ010000662.1:0-4835 GCF_040650095.1 Actinoplanes sp. NPDC048791
TTGATGCTTCGGTCACCACCGCCGCCGCCTCGAGCTTGGTCGCGCCGGCTGCCGCCGCGGAGGCCACCGCGAGCTGCAGCGCCGTCACCGCCAGGCTGGGCAGGACCACTGTCGCCGCCGCGTACGTGCGGCCGTCCTGGTCGCGTACCGCTGCTCCTTCGACCGCGCCCACCCGGGCGCGGGCGCCGCGGGCCAGCGTGACCAGTTTGGCGTCCTCGGCGGTGAGCTCGCCCTCGGCGGCGGGGACGGCGGGTCCGGCGGAGCTGGTCTGGTCAGGCATCAGCGTGCTGTCTTTCCTCGGTCTCGGGGATGTTCTCGGTGTCCTCAGCTTCGTCTGAGGCGGTTTCGACCCGGCACACCAGCACCGAGTCGATCCGGTTGCGGCGGCCGGTGGTGCCCTCGGCGATCAGGTGCAGGCCGCCGACGTCGACGGACGCGCCCGGGATGGGCACCCGGCCCAGGGTCTGGGCGAGCAGGCCGCCGACGGTCTCGACCTCGTCGGCCGGCAGCTCGACGTGGAAGATCTCGCCGAGGTCCTCGATCGGCAGCCGCGCGGTGACCCGCACCGAGCCGTCGTCGAGGTGTTCCACGGGCGGGCGCTCGACGTCGTACTCGTCGGTGATCTCGCCGACGATCTCCTCGAGGATGTCCTCGATGGTGACCAGGCCGGCCGTGCCGCCGTACTCGTCGACGACGATGACCAGGTGGGTGCGGGCCGCCTGCATCTCCGACAGCAGGTCGTCGACCGGCTTGGACTCCGGCACGAAGGTCGCCCCGCGCATCAGCTCGGCGACCGGCATGGCCGAGGCCGCCGGGTCGCCGTTCTGGGTGCTGCGCACGACGTCCTTGAGGTACAGCACGCCGAGCACGTCGTCGACGCTCTCGCCGATCACCGGGATGCGGGAGAAGCCGGAGCGCAGGAAGAGGAACAGCGCCTGCTGCAACGTCTTGGGTGCTTCTATCCACACCATCTCGGTGCGCGGCACCATCACCTCGCGGGCGATGGTGTCACCGAGCGCGAAGACCGAGTGGATCATCTCGCGTTCGCCGTGCTCGACGACGCCGCGCTGCTCGGCCAGGTCGACCAGCTCGCGCAGCTCGACCTGGCTGCCGAACGGGCCCTCGGGGAAGCCCCTGCCGGGCGTGACCGCGTTACCGATCAGGATCAGCAGGGACGCCAGCGGGTTCAGCACCCGGCCGAGCCAGCGGACCAGCGGCGCGGCCGCTTTACCCACCGCGTACGCGTGCTGGCGCCCGACCGTACGCGGGGCGACGCCGACCACGACGAAGCTGACCAGCGTCATCGCCCCGGCCGTGACCAGTGCGGCCCGCCAGCCGACGCCCCAGCTGTCCACCGCGACGAGCGCGACCAGCGTGGTCGCGGTCAGCTCGCAGAGCAGCCGGAGCAGCAGCAGCAGATTGAGGTGGCGGACGACGTCACCGGCGACCGCTTCCAGGGCGGCGGCACCGCGCTGGCCTTCGCGGGCCATCTCGGCGGCGCGCGCCGAGGAGACGGTGGCCAGCGCCGCGTCGGTCATCGACGCCAGGCCGGCCAGGAAGACCAGGACCGCGGCGTAGATCACTAGTTGCACGTCGGGCAGCCCGCTGGTCGGGGCGGCCGCGAGTAAGAACGGCTCCACGGGGATCAGCCGGCCCGCCGTCCGGAGCGCCAGCTCTGCAGGAGCCGGGCCTGCAACGCGAACATCTCGCGCTCCTCCTCGGGCTCGGCGTGGTCGTAGCCGAGCAGGTGCAGCACCCCGTGCACGGTGAGCAGGTGCAGCTCGTCCGCGGGGGTGTGCCCGGCCACCGCGGCCTGCTTCGCCGCGACCTCGGGGGCCAGCACGATGTCGCCGAGCAGGGCCGGCTCACCCGTGCCGGCCTCACCGGGACCGTGGTCGACGCTGCCCTCGTCCATGGGGAAGGCGAGCACGTCGGTGGGACCGTCACTGCCCATCCAGCGATGGTTGAGCTCGGTCATGTAGTCGATGTCGACCAGCAGGATCGAGAGCTCGGCGAGGGGGTTGACCCCCATCTCCTCGAGCGCGTGCCGGGCCACCGCCAGGATCGCGTCGGTGTCGACCTCGACTCCCGACTCGTTGGCGATCTCGATGGACATGTAGTGCGTAACCCCTTATCAGCGCCGGCGGTTCGGGCGGCCACCGCTGGCGGCCCGGCCCGGCACGGCATGGACGGACTGCGTGGCCTGCTGTTCCTGCTCGACGTCGTAGCGGGCGTAGGCGTCGACGATCTCGGCGACCAGCCGGTGCCGGACGACGTCGGAGCTGGTGAGCTCGGAGAAGTGCACGTCGTCGACGCCCTGCAGGATCTCCCGGACGATACGCAGCCCGCTGGTGGTGCCCCCGGGCAGGTCGACCTGGGTGACGTCACCGGTGACCACGATCTTGGCGCCGAAGCCGAGCCGGGTCAGGAACATCTTCATCTGCTCGGGCGTCGTGTTCTGCGCCTCGTCCAGAATGATGAACGCATCGTTGAGGGTGTTGTGCGTGACGATCATGTCGTCGGTGACGTACAGCGAGTCGGCCGCCGCGACCTGGATGCAGACGGTCTCGGTCTCGCCGGCCGGCTCGATCGCGTCGATGAAGCGCATGGGCCGGCCGCTGCCGAACCGGTCGTAGACCTCCCGCTTGCGGGCGAGCCGGAACGGCTGCACGCCGGCGGGCATGCGGATGTCGAGCACGAAGGCGTCGTTGCGGTACGGGACCGGACATCCGTTGGCCAGGCCTGGCTTGCGGCCTTCCGCCGGGCGCCGCCGCCAGTACGCCACCCCGCCCAGCGAGCGGACCAGGAAGACGACGTCGTCCCTGAGCTGCTCGGAGCAGGTCGTGTACTGGATGCGACAGGTGCGGGCGCGCTGGCTGACCGGGCCACCGTCGCTGTCGAGCAGGCCCTGGAGCATCGCGAGCCGCACCTCGGCGCTGTTGAAGCGGTACTGCGCGGGCACGAACTTGGTATGGGACTTGGTGCCGGCCAGCTCCAGCTCACGCAGGATCGCGGTGACGGGGTTGGCGGTGATGACGCCACCGCGCCCGCCCCCGCCGGTGCGGCGCAGGACGTAGTCGACCTTGTTCTTACGGAACAGCTCGATCCCCGGCAGCGCCGCCTCGAGGGCCTCGGCCAGCTCAGGGTCGGCGGTGCTGAAACTCGGCGTCGTCGCGGTCGTCAGGCAACCGTCGCCCAGCAGCAGGCCCAGGGCGTACGCGTCCATCGGGACGTCCTGCGGCACGAACTCCACCGGGTCGACCAGGGGCAGTTCGTACCGGTGCACGTGGCCACGACGCAGGTTGCCGATCATGTCCTGGGTCTGCAGCACCCGTGCGGGGCGGTGGTGACTGCGATCATCCGGGGTCTGCACCGTCCACAGGTGTTCGCCGCAGGCGAGGGTGGAGGCTCCGTCCTGGGTCGTGATGCGGAAGACCGGCTTGACGCCCTGCGGGTAGACCCCCAGCACCGGCGTCGGCTGCCCGTCCGAGCCGACCACGAGATCACCGACGGCCAGCTCCCCAATCGGGCGCCACCCGTCCGGCGTCAGCACCTTGGCCGTCAGCGGCTGCGCGCGGCCACGCATGTAGGCCAGCGGGGCGACCTCGATCGTGCCCGCTGCCATCAGGCGGGGGATCGACTCGGGGTCGAGCATGTCGTGCAGCGCGTCGTACAGCGGCCGCAGGTACGGGTCGATCTTTTCGTTGAGCGTGCCGGGCAGGAAGCCCAGCCGCTCGCCCGCCTCGACCGCCGGACGGGTCAGAATGATGCGGTTGACCTGCTTGGCGGTCAGTGCCTGGACGGCCTTGGCCATCGCCAGGTACGTCTTGCCGGTGCCGGCCGGGCCGATGCCGAAGACGATCGTGTTCTCGTCGATGGCGTCGACGTAGCGCTTCTGCCCGAGCGTCTTGGGGCGGATGGTCTTGCCGCGCCGGGAGAGGATGTTGATGGTCAGCACCTCGGCGGGGCGCTCGGCGGTGTTCTGCTCGAGCATCGCGACGGTGCGGCGGACGGCGTCGACGCTGAGGGTCTCGCCTCTCTCGATCAGCTCGATGAGCTCCGAGAAGAGGCGTTCGGCCGTGGCGTTGTCGGCGGGCACGCCGGTGATGGTGATCTCGTTGCCGCGGACGTGGACGTCGCTGGTGAGGGTCCGCTCGATGTGCCGCAGGATCTCGTCCTTGGCGCCGAGCAGGTTCACCATGATCTTCGGGTCGGAGACCGAGATCCTGGTCTGCGCCCGGGCGGCAGCGTTGCTGGGATCGGTGCCGGTCATAGGGGCGGCCGTGAGGCCTCAGCCACCTGCTCTCATTCTCGTCCCGGTTCGGAGAGGCCCGCCTCTCCGGCGGTCCGCGTAAGGATCGTGCCATCGTATCCGGTCGGCGGCACCCACGCCGATGCCATTATCGGCGGGTCGGCCGGGCCGGGAACAGCGGGTCAGCCCTCGGAGACCGGTACGCCGTCGAAGGTCTCCTGGACCCGGGTGAACCGGTAGGTGGCCCAGTGCATCCGGACCACCCGGCCGTCGGCGTCGCGGGTCAGCCGGAGCAGCTCGCCGGCCTCGCGCCCGGAGATCGTCCGGAGCACGTCGGGCTGGTCGGGCAGCGGCCGGAAGACCGACGGCGGCCGGTCGGCCGGCGCGTCGGCCCCGCGGGACTGCAGCGCGCCGTCGTGCCAGCTGAAGACGTGCGCGAAGCCTTCGCTCCACCAGGGCCCGAGCACCGACCGGTACGCCGGCGGGGCGGCCCGGCCCGGTGACCAGGCGCGGACCTCGGCGGGATCGGCCTCGACGGCCAGGGCGAGCAGCTCGTGGACCAGGTCGTTGATCTCGGTGGCCG
>NZ_JBEZGQ010000663.1:0-4809 GCF_040650095.1 Actinoplanes sp. NPDC048791
CCCGCTGCTCGCTGGCTCGCTGGCCCAACGGCCGCTGCTCGCTGGCCCGACGGCCGCTGCTCGCTGCCCGGCGGCTGCGGAGCAGCCCCTCCACCGCTCTCAGCCCGGATGGTGGCGCGGCGAGGCCGGGACGGCAGGTGCTGGGCGTGTGTGTCACGTGACTTTGCGGTGCGCGTACCGGAAAAGGGTCTGCGGTGGAGACGGGCATCGAGGCGGCAATGGGGGATGTCGGTGGGGGCGGATAGGCTGAACGGGTGCGAGTTCTTGCAGCTATGTCCGGCGGGGTCGACTCCGCTGTCGCTGCCGCGCGCGCTCGGGACGCCGGCCACGATGTGACCGGGGTGCACCTCGCGCTGGCGCGGAATCCTCAGACCTACCGGACCGGTGCGCGGGGGTGCTGCACGCTCGAGGATTCGCGGGATGCGCGGCGGGCCGCCGACGTCATCGGGATCCCGTTCTATGTGTGGGACATGGCTGAGCAGTTCCACGACAACGTGGTCGACGACTTCGTCGCGGAATATGCGGCCGGGCGCACGCCGAACCCGTGCCTGCGGTGCAACGAGAAGATCAAGTTCACCGCGGTGCTGGATCGGGCGGTTGCGCTGGGCTTCGACGCCGTGGTCACCGGGCACCACGCCCGGCTGGGGGCGGACGGGCTGCTGCGGCGCAGTGTCGACATCGCCAAGGACCAGTCGTACGTGCTGGCTGTGCTGACCCGCGCGCAGCTCGACCGGGCTGTGTTCCCGCTCGGGGATTCGACCAAGGAGCGGGTCCGGCAGGAGGCGGCCGAGCGGGGGCTGGCCGTCGCCGACAAGCCCGACTCGCACGACATCTGCTTCATCGCCGACGGTGACACCAAGGGCTTCCTGGCCGAGCGCCTGGGGGCGACGCCGGGCGACATCGTGGACGGTCGCACCGGGGCCGTGCTGGGGCAGCACGACGGCGCTTTCTCCTACACGATCGGTCAGCGCAAGGGTCTCGACCTGCGGGTTCCGGCGCCGGACGGGCGTCCTCGTTATGTGCTTTCGATCACGCCGAAGACCAACACCGTGACGGTCGGGCCGCGGGAGGATCTCGCCGTCGACACCGTGACGGCGACCAAGCCGATCTGGCACGGCGAGCAGACTCCGGTCGAGTGCGACGTGCAGCTGCGTGCTCACGGCGAGGTCGTTCCCGCCGTGGTGAGCGTCGGTCCGGACGGCCTGGTGGCCCACCTGCGCGCGCCGGCTCGGGGGGTTGCGGCTGGTCAGGCCATCGTCGCCTATCGGCCGGATCCGGCCGGCGACATCGTTCTCGGCTCGGCGACGATCGCTTCCGGCACCCTGAGCGCGGACGGATCCGGTGATGCCTCGGCTGATCGGGTGTCCGCCAGTGCCGACGGGGTCGGGCCGGCGCGTCGTGCCTGATTTTCCCTGGCCGGCCGGTGCGGCCACCGGGGTCGGCTCGCTGCCCGGCACCGACATCGCCGAGGCCCAGCGCCTGATCATGGGCGAGCTGCCCGAGCTGCCGCACCTGGCCGAGCTGCCCGACCGCGGTCCCGGCGCCGACATGATCGGGCGCACCGCCGGCCTGCTGGTCGAGCTGCCGGTGCAGATCTATGTCGGCCGCTGGCAGATGGCTCCCCGCCCCGGCCGGGACCAGCGCCGCATCGCCGACCTGATGGAACGCGACCTCGATCAGCTCTCCGAGCAGGCCGACCGGTTCACCGGACCGGTCAAGCTGCAGGCCGCCGGGCCGTGGACGATGGCGGCGAGCCTGGATCTGCCGATCGGTGGCCGCATGCTGCGCGACTCCGGTGCCGTGCGTCACCTGACCGAGTCGCTGGCCGAGGGGCTGCGCCGACACGTGGCCGAGGTGCAGAAGCGGCTTCCGCAGGCGTCGGTGCTGCTCCAGCTCGATGAGCCTTCGCTGCCGGCGGTGCTCGCCGGACGCATCCCGACGGAGAGCGGACTCGGGGCATACAAGGTCGTCGACGGGCCGGATGCCGCGACGGGGCTGCGGACGGTGGTTGAGGCTGTCGGGGTGCCGGTCATCGTGCACTGCTGTGCTCCGGCCGTACCGCTGCAGGTGGTCCGGGATGCGCGGGCCGCCGCCGTCGCGCTCGACCTGTCGCTGATCAAGGATCTTGATCCGCTGGGGGAGGCCCTGGAGGCCGGGCTCGGTCTCTTCGCCGGTGCGGCGCCCACCCGGCGGCGATCTCGCCGACGGACCGGTCGAGCAGGTAGTACAGGGTCAGCGCCCGGCGATGCGCCGCCGGCAGCGTCCGCATCGCGCGGACCAGCAGGACCGTGTCCTCCGACGGCGGTGCCGCAGGTGCGGGTGGGGGATCGGCAGCGGCCCGCGACCGGCGTACGCCCAGCCGGCGCCACCGGTCCGCGGAGAGCCGGCTGACCACCAGGCGCAACCACGCCTCCGGCTCCTCATAGCCGGACAACCGCCGCCACCGCTGCCACGCCCGGGCGTACGCCTCCTGCACCAGGTCCTGCGCCTCGGCCGGGTCGCCGGTGAGCCCGTAGGCGTAGCGGACCAGCCTGCGGGACGTGTCCCGGTAGAACGCGTCGAAGTCGTCGGTCATCTCCACCGCCCCTCGCAGAAGGACACGGGACGGCCGCCCGGTCGGTTGCGCACGGGTCTCGCTAGGATGCTGCCTCATGGCTCGCGTGCTCACTCCCCGTGCGGAGGACTTCCCCCGCTGGTACCAGGACCTCATCGCCAAGGCGCAACTCGCCGACAACGGCCCGGTGCGCGGGACGATGGTGATCCGGCCGGCCGGCTACGCCATCTGGGAGCACATGCAGGCGGACATGGACCGCCGGATCAAGGAAGCGGGCGTGCAGAACGCGTACTTCCCGCTGTTCATCCCGGAGAGCTACCTGCGCCGCGAGGCCAACCACGTCGAGGGCTTCTCGCCCGAACTGGCCGTGGTCACCCACGCCGGCGGCAAGGAGCTCGCCGAGCCGCTGGTCGTCCGGCCGACCAGCGAGACCGTCATCGGCGAGTTCATGGCCAAGTGGGTCGACTCCTACCGGGACCTGCCGCTGCTGCTCAACCAGTGGGCCAACGTCGTGCGCTGGGAGCTGCGCCCGCGCACGTTCCTGCGCACCACCGAGTTCCTCTGGCAGGAGGGCCACACCGCGCACGCGACCGAGGAGGACGCCCGCGAGCACGCGCGGGAGATCCACAAGAACGTGTACGAGGACTTCATGGTCAGCATGCTGGCCATCCCGGTCGTACCCGGCCGCAAGACCAAGGGCGAGCGGTTCGCCGGCGCGACCAACACCATGACCGTCGAGGCCATGATGGGCGACATGAAGGCCCTGCAGATGGGCACGTCGCACGAGCTGGGGCAGAACTTCGCCAAGGCCTTCGACATCACCTACTCGTCGGCGGCCGGCAAGGTCGAGCACGCCTGGACCACGTCCTGGGGCACCTCCACCCGGATGATGGGCGGCCTGATCATGGTGCACGGCGACGACAACGGCCTGCGCCTGCCGCCGCGCATCGCGCCGATCCAGGCCCAGGTCATGGTGGTCAAGGCCGGCGAAGGCGTCCTGGAAGCGGCCACCAAGCTGACCGAGGAGCTCAAGGCGGCCGGCGTACGCGTCAAGCTCGACGCCCGGGCCGACATCCCGTTCGGCCGCCGGGCCGTCGACGCCGAGCTCCAGGGCATTCCGGTACGCATCGAGGTCGGCCCCCGCGACCTGGGCGCCGGCAACGCCGTGGTGGCCCGCCGCATCGACGGCACCAAGACGCCGGTGGCCCTGGCCGAGGTGGCCGCGACCGTGACAGCCGCGCTCAAGGCCGACCAGCAGCGGATGTACGACGACGCGCTGGCATTCCGCGAGACGAACACGGTCGACGTGAAGACGCTGGGCGACGCGATCGAAGCAGCGCAGACCGGCTGGGCGCGAGTGCCGTGGTCGGCGGTCGGCACCGAGGGCGAGGCCGAGGCGAACGGCAAGGCGGTGACCGTGCGCTGCCTGTTCCGCGAAGACGGCTCGATGCCCGACTCCGACGACGAGCCCGACCTGATCGCGATCCTGGCCCGGTCGTACTGACCGTGCCCGCCCGTTTCACGCCCGCCCGTTTCACGCCCGGCCGCGAGGTCCTCTACCGCAACATCGACGGGCCGCGGCTGGCTTCCGTACGCCCGTGCCGGGTGGTCTCGGACGACGACCGCGGGCTGCTGCTCTGGCTGGCCCGCGGCTCGGCGGTGGTGATCGAGGTGGCAGAGGACGGCCGGGGCATCCGCGACATGCCGTTCGCCGAATGGACCGGCCTGCGCACCAAGATCGTCGCCGACACCTGGCAAGGCCCGGGCCTGCTCAAATTCATCCCCCCGGACGCCGACCACTCGATCTGGCTCTTCCGCGACGACGCCGGCACCTTCACCGGCTGGTACGTGAACCTGGAAGAACGAGCAATCCGCTGGGACGACGGCGACGTGGCGGGCGTGGACGTGATCGACCAGGACCTGGACATCGTGGTAGCCCCGGACCGGACGTGGCAGTGGAAAGACGAAGACGAGTTCTCCGAGCGTCTCGCCTTCCCGGACCACTACTGGGTCCACGACTCCTCGGCCGTCCGCGCCGAAGGTCTCCGCGTGGTCAAGTCGATCGAGGCTGGGGATTTTCCCTTCGACGGCACCTGGACCACCTACCAGCCTGATCCGTCCTGGCCCGTTCCCACTTCCTTGCCTTCCGGATGGGATCGGGCCGCTGCGCCTCGGCCCTGATTTTGTTTCTGCTGGTTGCATGGTGGGGCTTGGGGGCGGGGATGGCCCACGCAGCCCGTCAAGCTTGATATCTG
>NZ_JBEZGQ010000664.1:0-4805 GCF_040650095.1 Actinoplanes sp. NPDC048791
GGCGTCCGAGCGCACCGCCGAGCCGTCGACGTCGCCCGCCACCGCTCGGCAGCGCACCCGGTAGCCGGTCAGCGCGCCGGGCCACGTCGCGTCGAACTCGGCCGTCAGCAGGATGCCGTCCGCGCCGGAGTCGGTGCGGGCCCGGACCGGACGCGGTGGCGTTCCGTCGATCAGTCCCAGCGCCAGGCTGCCGCGGAAGCCGCCCGTCGCCGACAGTCGCACCACGATCGCGTCCGCCGGGCGCGAGGCGAAGACCTCCACCCGTGTCTCGCCGAGCTCGTCCCAGCAGCGCAGGACGACCAGTCCGGTGGCCGGATCGACGCTGCGCTCGTGGTTCGCGGCCGGGCGGCGGGGGCGCACGGTCAGCGTCGCGGCGCCGACCAGGGGATCGATCCAGACCGTCTCCGCGTACGCGGGTTCGCCGGCCGCCGCGCGCTCGCACACCTCCTGGGCGGCCCGCGCGTACTGCCCCTGGTCGAGCAGGTCCCGCAGGCGCGGCAGGATCGTAGCGGTGTCCGGGGCCGGCAGGGGTGCCCGCAGCGGCAGGAACAGCCGTTCGTGCGAGACGGTCAGCCGGATCCCGGCCGGGGTGCCCCAGCACAGCGCGCCCTGCCGCCCGTTGCCGGTCACCAGCGCGTGCTCCCAATTGACAGCGTCCTGCACCGGCCCTAGTTTGGCGGGAATCCCAACAAACGACAAGCGGGGAGCGGCATGCCGGGGCTGCTGTACGGCGGGGACTACAACCCCGAGCAATGGCCGGCCGGTGTGCAGGCGGAGGACGCCGAGCTGATGCGCCGGGCCCGGGTGACCACCGCGACCGTGGGCGTCTTCGCCTGGTCGAAACTGGAGCCGGCCCCGGGCCGCTACGACTTCGGCTGGCTCGACGAGGTGCTCGACCGCCTGGCCGCCCACGGCATCGGCGTGGCCCTGGCCACCCCCACCGCGTCCCCGCCACCGTGGTTCAGCCTCGCCCACCCCGAGGCGCTGCCGGTCAACGCCGACGGGGTACGGCTCAGCCACGGCAGCCGCGACACGTACTGCGCGAGCGCACCGGCGTACCGCACGGCCGCCCGCCGCATCGCCGCCGCGCTGGGCGAGCACTACCGCGGTCACCCCGCGCTGGCGATGTGGCACGTGCACAACGAGTACGGCACCACTTGCCACTGCGAGCTGACCGCCGAGGCGTTCCGGGCCTGGCTGCGCGGGCGTTACCAAGGACTGGACGAGCTCAACGACGCCTGGACCACGGCCTTCTGGGGCCAGCACTACACCGACTGGGCGCAGATCCGGCCGCCGCGGCGCACCCAGTACCTGCCCAACCCGGCCCAGGTGCTGGACTTCCGGCGCTTCACCTCCGACGAGCTGCTGGCCGCGTACACCGAGCAGCGCGACGTGCTGCGCGCCGCGACGCCCGGCGTGCCGGTGACGACGAACTTCGTCCTCGGCGGATGGGTGCCGGTCGACCACGCCCGCTGGGCCCGCGAGGCGGACCTGGTCGCCATCGACCACTACCCGTCGGAGACCGGGATGGCCGCGGAGGAACAGGCGGCGTTCGCGGCGGACCTGGCCCGCGGCTGGGCCCGGCAGAGCCCGGGCGGACCGCACTGGCTGATGATGGAGACAGCGCCGAACCTGATCTACACCGCCGACCGGATGCACACCAAGGAACCGGGACGGATGGCCCGGCAGAGCCTGGCCGCCGTGGCCCGCGGATCGCGGGGAGCGCTGTTCTTCCAGTGGCGGGCGCCGCGCGGCGGGGCCGAGCTGTTCCATTCCGCGCTGGTGCCGCACGCCGGCCCGGACAGCCGGGTGTTCCGCGAGGCGGTCGCGCTGGGCGAGGCGTTGAACCGGATCGGCGAGACGGCCGAGGGAACGGTGCAGGCGCGGGTGGCGATCGGATACGACGAGCCGTCGGCGTGGGCACTGCAGGGGGCGGGGTTGCCGTCCAAACGGCTGGACCACGCCGAGGAGGCGCAACTCGCGCACCGGGTGCTGTGGCGGCGGGGGTTTGTGTGCGACGTGATCGGTGTGCTGGAGGGGCTGCCGGCGTACCGGATGCTGGTTCTGCCCGGGCACTACCTGATGACCGACGGCCAGGCGGCGGAGCTGCGGGCCTGGGTCGAGGCGGGTGGGCATCTCGTGGTCACGTACCTGACCGGGATCGCCGATGAGCATGCGCGGGTGCGGACCGGCGGCTACCCGGGGGCGCTGCGGGAGCTGCTCGGGATCCGGGTGGAGGAGTTCCATCCGCTCGGCCCGGACGACCGCGTCGCACTCACCCCGGCAACCTCCGGCGACTTGTGGCCGGCGGCGAGCGGGGAGCTGTGGAGTGAGACCGTGCACCTCGCCGGGGCGCACGCTCTCCTCCGGTACGCGGCTGGTGTCCTCGACGGTCTGCCCGCCGTCACGCGGCATGCGGTGGGGGACGGCATGGCGTACTACGTCTCCACCCGCCTTGACCCGGAGGCTTACGGGCATCTGTTGGCCACGGTGGCCGCGTCGGCCGGCGCCGGGCCCGAGCTGTCCGGCCTGCCTTCCGGAGTGGAGGCGGTGCGCCGGCAGGCCGGTGACCGGTCGTGGTTGTTCCTGCTGAACCACACCGGCGACGAGCACGAGGTGCCCGCCGCCGGCATCGATCTGCTGACCGGCACGACCGTGACCGACGCGATCCGGCTGCCGGCCGGCGGGGCCGCGGTCGTCCGCCAGGCCTGGCCCGCTAGCCGGTGACCGAGAAGGAGTTGGTGACGAAGTCCTTGCCGCCGGCCGCCGAGGTGATCTCGTAGCCGAGCTGCACGTTGCCGATCGTCACGTCGCCGAACCAGCCACGGGCTCGGATCCACTGGGCGATCGCCCGGATGTCCACGGTGCCCGCGCTGGTGTTGCTGGTCCGCACGAACGAGTAGACCTGGTTCGCCCCGTTCGAGCCGCGGTAGATGGCCCACGTGTGGCCGCCGACCGACGTGGTCGTCTGGAGGCTGCCCAGCGGGCCGACCGGGCCGTACTTGTTCATCCACAGCATGATCTCGTGCGCGTTGTCCGACGACCAGATGTCGTACGCGGTGGTGAAGGCGACGCCGCTGGTCGGCACGGTGACGTTGAAGCTGCTGGTGGTCGTGCCCAGCGCGCTGACCCGTTTGCCGAGGTAGCGGGTGGCGTTCGGGTACGACTTGATGCCGCCGGTGTTGGGGTGGTTGGCCCACACGCCCCAGTTCGAGGCGGAGTTGGCCCAGATCGTCTGCGGGCCGTAACCGGATCCCCAGACGTTGTTGTAGAGCGTGTAGCCGTTGCTCGACCAGGTGCCCCACCGGTCCGTCGACGACCACACGGCCGCCTGGGCCGGCGCCGCGACCAGGGTGGCGGCCGCGGTCAGCAGCCCGGCGACGAGCACGCCGGTGAGCAGGCGCAGCGTACGTCTCATGATCACTCCGTCCTTAGTATGGAATCACAACTAACTAGAACGATACATGTCGATTGGTTGACGGACATGGACTGTGAGCGCTCCCAAACCTGCTGGCAACGTGTTTACAACGTGCTGGTAACCGGATTACTGTGAGCGCTCCCAGCATTGAACGGCATCGATCGACAGGCGGTCGCGCATGTTTCTCCGTGAAGTCCGGAAGCGGATCGGCGTCCTCGGCGCCTTCCTCGCCGTCACCCTGCCCGCCGCGGCCCTCGGAGCGCCCGCCGAGGCGCAGGCCGCCACACTGTCGATGCGTGGCGCCGACGTCTCCACCCTGCAACGAGCCGTGGACCTGGGCGCGAAGTACTACACGGCGGCCGGCGCGGAGGCCGACCCGCTCGACATCCTCAAGGGCGCGGGCGTCAACTACGTGCGGCTGCGGGTGTGGAACAACCCGGCCAGCGGCTACAACAACGCCGCCAAGGTGCTGGCGTACGCGCGGACGGTCAAGGCCAAGGGTTTCAAACTGCTGGTCGACTTCCACTACTCCGACACCTGGGCCGATCCCGGCGTGCAGACCAAGCCGGCCGCCTGGTCGAGCCACGGCATCAGCACGCTGACCAAGGACGTCTACGACTACACGTACGGGCTGTGCACCAGTCTCAAGGCGCAGGGCACCACCCCGGACAGTGTGCAGATCGGCAACGAGATCAACGTCGGCATGCTGTGGAACGACGGCAAGGTGGTCAACAACGACTTCACCAATCTGAGCCTGCTGCTGAAGTCGGGCTACAACGCCACCAAGGCCTGCAACGCCTCGACCCAGGTGATCATCCACACCGCCAACTCCGACAGTGACGCGCACGCCCGCTGGTTCTACGACGGCATCCGGGCCAAGGGCGTCGCCTGGGACATCACCGCCCTGTCGTACTACTGCAACTGGCACGGCACGATGGCCAACATGACCAGCGTCGTCGCCGACATGATCTCCCGGTACGGCAAGCCGGCGATCCTGGCCGAGACCGCGGCCCCGTTCACGAACAACAACGCGGACAGCACGGGCAACAGCATCACCACCGCCTGCCCGGGCTACCCGGCGACCTGGGCCGGCCAGGCGGCGGCGTTCACGGCGACGCAGAACGCGGCCAAGGCGGGCGGCGCGATCGGCGTCTTCTACTGGGAGCCGACCTGGACGGCGGTGCCCGGCAACGGCTGGAACCCGGCGAACATCGCGACCTCCGGCGACGGCTGGGACAACATGGCCGTGTTCAACTGGACCAACGTCTTCAACGGCTCCGTGAAGTGGATCAGCTGACCGGTCACGTCACCGGGCCAGGAAGTGCCACCCCAGCCAGAGCCAGGCCCCGAACACGACGACCCGTCCGCCGCGTGACCGCATCGCCGC
>NZ_JBEZGQ010000665.1:0-4784 GCF_040650095.1 Actinoplanes sp. NPDC048791
GCGGCCTTGACGAAGACCCGGCCCCCGGCCGCCGTCGTCAGCACGGCGGCGAAAGTCCTGGTGAAACCCCCGCCCGCGGCGGCCGCGGCCACGACCGGCGAGCCGAGACGCAAGCTGATCGCTTCCCGCAAGGTCGTCGGCAGATCCTCCCAATCCGGACGTACGGCGGTAGCGCCGTAAGCGACCTCGGGCAATGTGACGGCGCGCATGCCCCCATCCTGCCTCCCCGTTTTTGTCGTACCCGGCTGGCAGGCTGTGCCCATGAGAACGGACGACTTCTGGGCGGTCATCGACCGGGCTACCGCCGACCGGCCGGGCTCGCCCGACGAGGTGGCCAAGCGGGCCACCGCCGAGCTGGTGGGGCGCGACCCCGACGAGATCGTGGCGTGGGGCCGCCACCTCGACAAGGTGATGAACGCCTCGGGCAAGGAAGACCTCTGGGCGGCGGCCTACCTGATCAACGGTGGGTGCTCCGAGGACGGCTTCGACAACTTCCGCGGCTGGCTGATCGCGAACGGGCGGGATGTCGTCGCCCGGGCGGTGCGTGAGCCGGATTCGCTGGCCGATCTGCCGGCGGTGCGGGCGGCGGCTTCGACGGGGGCGGTGTTCGAGGCCGAGGAGGTGCTGGGCATCGCCGAGGCGGCCCATCGGGAGGCCACCGGGGACGAGCTGCCGCCGAGCGAGACGCCCAGGACCCGGCCGGACCCGGCGATGCTGTGGGACTTCGACAACGAGGAGGAGATGCAGAAGCGGCTGCCCCGGCTGTCCGCCCTGTTCCTCGAGCCGCCGGACTGATCCGCCCGCTGCCCAGGGGGCGGGAAACGGCGTCGAACGGGGTGGTCGGGTTTGGGCAGAATCGAGCGCATGGACGTTCATCAGCAGGAGACGGCCCCGGTGGGGGAGCAACGGTCGATGCGCGGCACGGTCGCGTCGGTGAGCTGCAACGACGTTTACTCGTTCAGCAAGCCGGTCCGCGAGGAGATCGTGCTGATCGCCGGGCTGGGTGTGGCCGGTGATGTGCATGCCGGGCTGACGGTCCGGCACCGCAGCCGGGTCGCCGTTGATCCGGACCAGCCGAACCTTCGCCAGGTGCATCTGATCCGCGCCGAGCTGCATGACGAGGTGAATCAGGCGGGCTACGACGTCCCGGCCGGTGGCCTGGGGGAGAACGTCACCACGACCGGCATCGACCTGCTCGCGCTCCCAGTGGGCACTGTGCTGCGCTTCGGCCCGACCCCCGCGCCGGGCGCGGAACGCTCGCCGGCCGTTGAGGCCGACCTCGCTGGTCCGCCGGACGGTGCTGCCGCCGTTGTTGCTGTCGCGGCGCGCGCCACCCTCGACGCCCCCAGCGCCGAGGCTGTAGCCGCCCTCGCCGCCCGCATCCAGGCCGAGCAGACCGCTGAGAAGACCGCCGGGCCGATCACAGAGCCCGATCCGGCCGACCACGACAACGGGCACACCGGAGCCGACGGCGCCCCCGACCCGCGTCCGGCGATCGTCATCACCGGACTGCGCAATCCCTGCCAGCAGATCAACAACTACCGTCCCGGCCTGCTCAAACGCGTACTCGGGCGGGAGCCCGACGGCACGCTCAGCCGGCGGGCGGGCGTCATGGCCGTGGTCCTGCGGGGCGGCCCGGTCCGGCCCGGCGCCGAGATCCACGTCGAGCTTCCGCCGGGGCCGCACCGGCCGCTGGACCGGGTGTGATCGGGGCTTCCCGCGCGGCGTGGGACGATAGACGTTGCCGGTGCGTTCATCGGCAGCCAGCCCGCTTGAAGAGAACGGACGATCGTGCCTGGACCGCTCGACCCCGGCGTGAACATCATCGGAGCGACCGATCCTGGTCGGATCCGCAACTTCTGCATCATCGCGCACATCGACCACGGGAAGTCGACCCTGGCCGACCGGATGCTGCAGATCACCGGCGTGGTCGACCCGCGGCAGATGCGCGCTCAGTATCTCGACCGGATGGACATCGAGCGCGAGCGTGGCATCACGATCAAGAGCCAGGCCGTGCGCATGCCGTGGGTCGTCCGCGAGGGTGACCGCACCGGCGACACCGCCGTGCTCAACATGATCGACACGCCGGGCCACGTCGACTTCACCTATGAGGTCTCCCGCAGCCTCGCCGCCTGCGAGGGCGCGGTCCTGCTGGTCGACGCCGCGCAGGGTATCGAGGCGCAGACCCTCGCCAACCTGTACCTGGCGATGGAGAACGACCTGCACATCATCCCGGTGCTCAACAAGATCGACCTGCCGGCCGCGCAGCCGGAGAAGTACGCCGAGGAGCTGGCCAAGCTCATCGGCTGCGAGCCCGACGACGTGCTGCGGGTCTCCGGTAAGACCGGGGTCGGCGTGGCGCACCTGCTCGACGAGGTCGTCCGCCAGTTCCAGCCGCCGGTCGGCAACCACGACGCCCCGGCCCGCGCGATGATCTTCGACTCGGTCTACGACGTCTACCGCGGTGTCGTGACCTACGTCCGGGTCATCGACGGGCGCATCGAGGCCCGCGACAAGATCAAGATGATGTCCACCGGCACCGTGCACGAGCTGCTGGAGATCGGTGTCGTCTCGCCCGAGATGGAGAAGGCCGGCGCGCTCGGCGTGGGCGAGGTCGGCTACATGATCACCGGCGTGAAGGACGTCCGCCAGTCCCGCGTCGGCGACACCGTCACGAACAACCAGCGGCCGGCCACCGAACCGCTGGGTGGCTACTCCGACCCGAAGCCGATGGTCTACTCCGGCCTGTACCCGATCGACGGCTCGGACTACCCGGCGCTGCGTGATGCCCTGGACAAGCTGCAGCTCAACGACGCCTCACTGACCTACGAGCCGGAGACGAGCACCGCGCTCGGGTTCGGCTTCCGGTGCGGCTTCCTCGGCCTGCTGCACCTGGAGATCATCGGCGAGCGGCTCGAACGTGAGTTCAACCTCGACCTGATCTCCACCGCGCCGAACGTGGTCTACCGCGTCTTCACCGAGGACGCCGCCGAGTTCGTCGTCACGAACCCGAGCGAGTTCCCGGACGGCAAGATCGCCGAGATCCACGAACCGGTGGTCCGGGCCACCGTCCTGGTCCCCAACGACTACGTCGGCGCCGTC
Source organism: Actinoplanes sp. NPDC048791 (assembly GCF_040650095.1). Taxonomy (NCBI): domain Bacteria; kingdom Bacillati; phylum Actinomycetota; class Actinomycetes; order Micromonosporales; family Micromonosporaceae; genus Actinoplanes; species Actinoplanes sp. NPDC048791. Next base: position 3,103 of record NZ_JBEZGQ010000665.1, read on the forward strand.
ATGGAGCTGTGCCAGAGCCGCCGCGGCCAGCTGCTCGGCATGGAGTACCTGTCCACCGAACGGGTCGAGCTGCGCTACACCCTGCCGCTGGGCGAGATCATCTTCGACTTCTTCGACCAGCTGAAGTCCAAGACCAAGGGCTACGCGTCACTGGACTACGAGCCCTCGGGCGAGCAGGCGGCGGAGCTGGTCAAGGTCGACATCCTGCTGCACGGCGAGCCGGTGGACGCGTTCAGCGCGATCGTGCACAAGGACAAGGCGTACAACTACGGCGTCACGATCGCGGCCAAGCTGCAGAAACTCATCCCGCGGCAGCAGTTCGAGGTGCCGATCCAGGCCGCCATCGGCAGCCGCATCATCGCCCGCGAGACCATCCGCGCCATCCGCAAGGACGTGCTCGCCAAGTGCTACGGCGGTGACATCAGCCGCAAGCGCAAGCTGCTCGAGAAGCAGAAGGAAGGCAAGAAGCGGATGAAGATGGTCGGCCGCGTCGAGGTCCCCCAGGAGGCCTTCATCGCCGCGCTGTCGACCTCGGACTCGGTCGACAGCAAAACAAACAAAAAATAGGGCGGTTTGGTTTTCCGGCCGGTCGGGAACTCTGGGGTCAGACGAACGCAACAACTGTTCTACCCCCCAAGGAGACCTTCAATGACCGTCACCGGCATCATCACCGCGCTCATCGTCGGCCTGATCATCGGCGCCCTCGGCCGCCTGGTCGTACCCGGCAAGCAGAACATCCCGATCTGGCTGACCATGGTCATCGGTGTCGTGGCCGCCCTGCTGGGCACGGTCATCGCCCGCGCCTTCGGCGTGGACTCGACCGGCGGCATCGACTGGATCGAGCTGCTGTTCCAGGTCCTGCTCGCCGCCGTGGGTGTGGCGCTGGTCGTCGGCATCTCCGGCCGCCGCGGCGTCACCCGCTGAACCCGGATCAGCTGAGGCTGAACCGAAAAGCTCCACAGGAACGCCGGACCGCGAGGTCCGGCGTTCCTGCATTTCCGTTCCCGTCGCAAGCCGGGGAAGTCTCGGGACGCTGAGCCATCAGCGAGCTGGAGCGGGGGGCGAGCGGGAGCGGTGCAGACCAGAGCGGTGCAGATCACAAAGCACAAGATCAAGGGCAAGTTCTGGTCGTAGGTTCGTGCATGGTGCTGACCGTCGCTCATTGCTGGACCATGGATGCCGTCCGGCCCGTCAGGGCCGGGTGGCATCTGGATTGTCAGGCTCATTGCCCATCGTTGCTGCCCCCGGGTGAGGGCTTGCGTGAGTGTTCGCGGGGGTCTGGCGGTCCGGGGACGTCCCGACTGGCGACAGGGCTACTGCGCCGTTGAGCGCCCTCAATTGAGCGTCCGGCAGTGACGGTCCCCGGGACCACCAGATGCTTGTCCTACTGGATTGAGCAGCAGGAGAAGCAGCTGTGAGTGTGGCAAGTGCGGCCGGGTCGGCGCCAGTGTTCGCTGGTGTCGACTGGGCAGAAAGCAATCACGTCGGGTGTGTGGTCGACGCCGACGGCGCGATCGTTGAGCGGGTCACGGTCAGCCATGACAAGGCCGGTCTCGCCCGGCTGATCACGGTGTTGCAGCAGTATCCGCTGGCCGGGGTCGGGATCGAACGTGGTGACGGACCGTTGGTCACCGCACTGCTGGCCGCGGGCATGACCGTGTTCGTGATCGCGCCGTCGCAGG
>NZ_JBEZGQ010000666.1:0-4784 GCF_040650095.1 Actinoplanes sp. NPDC048791
GTCGCGGGCCCCGGCCCTGCTCCAGGCGCTCGTAGTACACAGTGGACATCGTGGCCAGGGCGGCGACCTCGTCCCGGCGCAGTCCCGGCGTCCGCCGCCGGCCGTTCGCGGGCAACCCGACCGCCGCCGGCGGGATGGACTCCCGGCGCCGGCGCAGGAAGTCACCGAGGTCGTGCCGCCAGGTGCGATGGGTTGTGGTGGACACCCGTGGGAACCTATCAGCGGGACGCCCCGGCCATCAGCTCCAGCGTGTCGATGACGCGGTTGGCGAAACCCCACTCGTTGTCGTACCAGGCCACCACCTTGACGTGCCGGCCGTCCACGCGGGTCAGCGCGGCGTCGAAGACCGCCGAGGCCGGGTTGCCGGTGATGTCGCTGGAGACCAGCGGGTCGTCGGTGTACTCCAGAACGCCGTGCAGGGCGCCGCCGGCCGCGGCCCGGTACGCCGCCAGCACCTCGTTGCGGCTCACCGCCCGCTCGACCGTGGTGTTGAGCTCCACCAGCGAGCCCACCGGCACCGGCACCCGGATCGAGTCGCCGGTGAGCTTGCCGTCCAGCCGGGGCAGGACCTTGCCGATCGCCTTGGCGGCACCGGTCGTCGTGGGGGCGATGTTCACCGCCGCCGCCCGGGCCCGGCGCAGATCCCGGTGCGGCCCGTCCTGCAGGTTCTGCTCCTGCGTGTACGCGTGCACCGTCGTCATGAAGCCGTGCTCGATGACGGCCAGGTCGTCCAGCACCGACGCCAGCGGGGCCAGCGCGTTGGTGGTGCAGGACGCGTTGGAGACGATCAGGTGCCGATCCGGGTCGTACGCACCGGTGTTCACGCCGAAGGCGAGGGTGACGTCGGCACCGTCGGAGGGCGCGCTCACCAGCACCCGGCGCGCGCCGGCGTCGAGGTGGGCCCGGGCCGCCTTGGCCGCGGTGAAGCGGCCGGTCGACTCCAGCACGATGTCGACGTCGAGGTCGGCCCAGGGCAGGGCGGCCGGGTCGCGTTCGGCGTACAACCGGATGTGGTGGCCGTCGACCGTGAGATCGGTGCCGTCGAGCTCGACCGGGCGGCCCAGCCGGCCCAGCGCGCTGTCGTACTTGAGCAGGTGGGCGAGGGTCTCCGGGGCGGCGAGGTCGTTGATCGCCACCACCTCGAGCTTGCTGTCGCGCTGCAGCAGGGCCCGCAGGGTGTTACGTCCGATGCGTCCGAAGCCGTTGACGGCGATGCGAGTCATGCGTTCATCGTCGGGGACCTGCCGGGGCGGGCGACAGTGGCTGGGAAGCCACCATGCGCAAGGATCCCGCCATCAAGATCAGGAAGAGCGAAAGTCAGGAGGAGAACGTGTTGCGGTACTCCGTCGGGGAGGTGCCGAGGATGCGCTGGAAGTGCAGGCGCAGGTTGGCGGCCGTGCCGAGACCGACCCGGGCGGCGATCTGCTCCACGCCGAGGCCGGTGACCTCGAGCAGCTCGCGGGCGAGGTCGACGCGGGCCCGCAGCACCCACTGCATCGGCGTGTAGCCGGTGTCCTCCACGAACCGCCGGGAGAAGGTGCGCGCCGACACCCGGGCGTTGCGGGCCAGCGCTTCCAGGGTGAGCGGCTCGTCCAGCCGGGCCAGCGCCCACTCGCGGGTGCCGGCGAAGACGTCGCCGAGCGGTTCGGGGACGCTGCGGGGCACGTACTGGGCCTGGCCGCCGCTGCGGTACGGCGCCGCGACCAGCCGCCGGGCCACGATGTTGGACAGTCCGACGCCGTGGTCGCGGCGTACCAGGTGCAGGCACAGGTCGATGCCGGACGCCGCGCCGGCCGAGGTCAGCACGTCACCCTCGTCCACGAACAGCACGTTCTCGTCGACCCGTACCTGGGGATGTTTCTCCGCGAGGGCCCGGGTGTAGTGCCAGTGGGTGGTCGCCCGTTTGCCGTCCAGCAGGCCGGTCGCCGCGAGCGCGAACGCGCCCGTGGAGATCGCCGCGAGCCGGGTGCCGCGCCGGTGGGCGGCCTGCAGCGCCGCGACGACCTCGGCCGGTGGTTCGGTGGTGGCGGGCTGCCGGTAGCCCGGGATGAAGATCGTGTCCGCGTGCGCGAAGGCGTCGATCCCCTCGGCCACGTGGTACGACAGCCCGTCACCGCCGGCCACCGGTCCGGGCGCGGCCCCGCACACGAAGACCTGGTACGGCATCGTCGGCCGGTTGGCGAACACCTGCGCGGGGATGCCGACGTCGAGCGGCTTGGCGCCCTCCAGCACGAGCACCACGACCCGATGATTCATGAGGCCACAATGGCACCGGCCGCAAGGATCCCGCCAGTAACCGTCGCGCGGTCAGCTCTCCGGGACGGACACAGTCGAGGCCAGCAGGGCCCGCACGCCGGCGACGTACCCCGCGGTGTCGGTGTCCGCGACCAGGAGGCGTTGCAGCACGAAGCCCTGCACCAGGCTGAGCATGGCCGCGCCGACCTGCTGCGGTACGGCGCCGGCGCCGAGCTGGCCCGCGGCCTGCCAGCGGCGGGCGACCTCGGCGAAGTGCCCGCGCAGCCGCCGGTACACGTCGTCGGCGCGGGTGGCGAGCTCCGGGCTGCGCAGCGCCTCCGCCCACACCTGCACGCCGATCCGGGTGATGTCCACGCCGGTGACCGGGTCGCCGGCTATCCGGTCGCTGATCGCCTCGATGATCGCGGTCAGGACGTCGCCGGGTGACGGTGTGGCCCCGTCGGCGAGCAGCTGTGCGAACACCTCGTCGGCAGCCGAAAGGGCCCGCTCCGCCACGGCACCGATGAGCTCTTCCTTGCTCCGGAAGTAGCGGTAGACCGCGCCGGCCGACAGCCCGGACGCGCCGATGATGTCGGCCATCGACGTGTTGTGGAAGCCGTTGGTGGCGAAGAGCCGGGCCGCCGCGACGAGGATCTCGGCGCGGCGGTTGGTGCGGTACTGCTCGGAGACGCGAGGCATGAGCCGACAGTAAAGCGAACGTTCATTCTTGACAAGGAGGCACGCGAAGCGCACCATAAAAAAGCGAACAACCGTTCTCTTAAGGAGTCGACATGGCCACGCAGGCCTCCTCACCAGCAGACACCTCGACACCGTCACCGTGGGCGCGGGTGGCCGGAGCGGTCGCCCTGCTGACCCTCATCATCAGCGTGCTGCTGACCGCCTTCGCCTGGCCGTCGGTGCGGTCCTCGGTGCACGACGTGCCCATCGCCGTCGTCGGGCCCAGCGCCGCTGCCGGCCAGGTCAGCGCCGCTCTCGGCCAACGCCTCCCGGACGCCTTCGAGATCACCCGGGTCGACACCACGGCCGCCGCCGAACGACTGATCCGCGACCGCGAGGTCTACGGCGCCATCGACGTCAGCACCGGCACCCCGCAGGTGATCACCGCCTCCGCCGCCAGCGCCCCGGTCGCCCAGACCCTGCAGGGCGTCGCCACCGCGCTCGCCCAGGCCCAGGCTCAGGGACAGACTCCCGCGGTGGCCGTCCGCGACATCGTCGCGCTGCCCGCCGACGACCCGCGCGGTGCCGGGCTGACGTCCGGCGCCCAGCCGCTGGTGATCGGCGGCCTGCTGGCCGCGGCATTGCTCACCAGCCTGGTACGGGGCACCAGCCGCCGGGTCATCGGCGCACTCGCCTTCGCGGTCACCGGCGGCCTCGCCATGGCGGCGATCCTGCAGTTCTGGCTCGGCTCCCTGGACGGCGCCTACCTGGCCAACGCGGGCGCCATCGGCCTGACCATCGCGGCCACCGCCTTGACGGTCCTCGGCCTGGAGTCACTGCTCGGCGCGGCCGGACTGGGTCTCGGTGCCGCCACCATGATGCTCGTCGGCAACCCGCTCTCCGGCACCGCGACCGCCCCGGAGATGCTGCCCGGCTGGTCCGGCGCCCTCGGCCAGCTGCTTCCGCCCGGTGCCGGCAGCCAGCTGCTGCGCTCGACCGCCTTCTTCGACGGTCACGGCGCCACTCGACCTGTTGTCGTGCTGGCCGCCTGGGTCACGCTCGGCGTCGTGCTCTGCCTGACCGGCGGCCTGCGCGCCCGCCGCACCGCCGGCCCGGCGATCAGGGAGGCAGCGGCACAGCCGAAGGTGACCGCGACTGTGTGAGACACCGGACCGGGCCGGCGGCTGCCGACCCGGTCGGTGCTCATGCCGTACGGATGTCAGTCGCCCGCGGCGCGCTCGATGGCCTCCGGGTGGACGTGCAGCCCGGCGCCGAGCTCGAGGATCTGCTCGCGGCTCAGCGCGACGTCGACCTGGACGGTGGCGTACACCTCGGGCGACACCGACATGACGAGCTGCCGGGTCGGGCCGACCGAGTGCAGGACGGACTCGTGCCCGGCCACAGTGAGCTTCTCGCCGGTCAGCTCGCCGCGGTACGCCTTGGTCTCCAGGTAGATACCGATCTTCCCGCGCAGGTCACGCGGGTCGTACCTCGGATCCTGCGAGGGGTCGACGCCGGGGCTCGGGTGCTGGACCGCGACGGGCGCGATGGTCAGGCCGCCCTCGTCGTCGTTCTGGATGAAGAAGCCGTCGGGCGCCTTGTCGACGGTGAAGTTCCGGGGCTGCGGGCCGCGGTAGTCGACCAGGGCCAGCCGGCCGGGTGACGCCTCGGCGACGGCCGGCGCCCGGCCCGGTACGGCGTCCGGTGCGGTTCCGGCGTTCACGAAGGTCAAGGCGGCGGCCAGCGCGGCGACGCCGAACGCGGACCCGGCAACGGTCTGGACGGTACGGCGGCGGCGCACGGCACGGCGGCCACGGTCGAGGTCGGCCGCGATGTCCTGTGCCGAGGCAGGGTCGACCGGTCCGCCGAAG
>NZ_JBEZGQ010000667.1:0-4777 GCF_040650095.1 Actinoplanes sp. NPDC048791
GAGATGATCCGTCAGGATCAGCCCTTCATCAGCTCGTGTGCGTTCTTCTCGAGGTCCTCGAGGCCACCGCACATGAAGAAGGCCTGCTCAGGGTAGTTGTCGTACTCACCCTCGCTGATCTTCTTGAACGCCTCGATGGTCTCCTTGAGCGGGACCGTCGAGCCGGGAACGCCGGTGAACTGCTCCGCGGCGTACGTGTTCTGGGACAGGAAGCGCTCGATGCGGCGGGCCCGCTGCACCGTGACCTTGTCCTCCTCGGAGAGCTCGTCCATACCGAGGATGGCGATGATGTCCTGCAGGTCCTTGTACTTCTGCAGGATCCGCTGCACCTCACGGGCGACCGCGTAGTGCTCGGCCCCGACGAACTCGGGCGCCAGGATCCGCGAGCTGGAGGCCAGCGGGTCCACGGCGGGGTAGATGCCCTTGTCGGAGATCGACCGCTCGAGGTTGGTCGTCGCGTCCAGGTGGGCGAAGGTGGTGGCCGGCGCCGGGTCGGTGTAGTCGTCGGCGGGCACGTAGATCGCCTGCAGCGAGGTGATCGCCTTGCCCCGGACCGAGGTGATCCGCTCCTGCAGCTCGCCCATCTCGTCGGCCAGCGTGGGCTGGTAACCCACGGCGGACGGCATGCGGCCGAGCAGCGTCGACACCTCGGAACCGGCCTGGGTGAACCGGAAGATGTTGTCGATGAAGAGCAGCACCTCCTGGTTCTGGACGTCCCGGAAGTACTCCGCCATGGTCAGCGCGGTCAGGGCGACCCGCAGGCGGGTGCCCGGCGGCTCGTCCATCTGGCCGAAGACGAGCGCGGTCTTGTCGAGCACGCCGCCCTCTTCCATCTCCAGGATGAGGTCGTTGCCCTCGCGGGTGCGCTCGCCGACGCCGGCGAACACCGACGTACCACCGAAGTTACGGGCAACGCGGATGATCATCTCCTGGATGAGCACCGTCTTGCCCACGCCCGCGCCGCCGAACAGGCCGATCTTGCCACCGCGCACGTACGGCGCGAGCAGGTCGAGCACCTTGATGCCGGTCTCCAGCATCTCGGTCTTCGGCTCGAGGTCGGCGAACGCCGGCGGCTTGCGGTGGATGCTCCACCGCTCCTGGATGTCCAGGGTGGCCGGGTCGGCGTTGAGGACCTCGCCGAGGGCGTTGAACACGTGGCCCTTGGTCACGTCACCGACCGGCACCGAGATGCCGGAGCCGGTGTCGCGCACCTCGGAACCGCGGACCAGGCCGTCGGTGGGCTGCATCGAGATGGCCCGGACGACGTTGTCGCCCAGGTGCTGCGCCACCTCGAGGGTCAGCGTCTTGGTGCCCTCGGACAGGGTCACGTCGACGTGCAGCGCGTTGTAGATGTCGGGCATGGCGTCGCGGGGGAACTCGGCGTCGACGACCGGGCCGATGACCCGGACTACGCGACCGACACCGGCCTGCGTCTTGGTGGGCTCAGCTACAGCAGTCATCATCCATCACTTCCCGCCGCGGCCAGCGCGTTGGCGCCGCCGACGATCTCACTGATTTCCTGGGTGATCGCAGCCTGCCGCGCGGAGTTCATCTCGCGCGTGTACCGCTTGAGCAGGTCGTCCGCGTTGTCCGACGCGCTCTTCATCGCCCGGCGCCGGGAGGCCGACTCGCTGGCCGCCGAGTCCAGCAACGCCGCGTAGATCCGCGTGTTGAGGTACTTCGGCAGCAGCGCGTTCAGCAGCTCCTCGGCCTCGGGCTCGAACTCGTAGGCCGGGCGCAGCCCGGGCTCGCGCTCGCGCTCCTCGACCTGCATCGGCGCCAGGAAGCGCGCCTCCGCGGCCTGGGTCATCAGCGACTTGAACCGGGTGCTGACGATGTGCAGCTCGTCGACGCCCTGGATGCCGTCCGGACCGTAGTGGCCGTCCTCGTCGTCCGCACCCGCGACGAACGCCTCGAGCAGCGCGTCGCCGATGGCGCGGGCGTCGGCGAACGACGGCCGCTCGGAGAAGCCCGTCCAGCTCGTCTCGATCGCCCGGTTGCGGAAGCGGTAGAACCCGACGCCCTTGCGGCCGACGATGTACAGCGCCACTTCCTTGCCGTCCGCCCGCAGGCGCGCCATCAGCTGCTCCGCGGTGCGGATCGCGTTGGCGTTGTAGGCGCCGGCCAGGCCTCGGTCGCTGGTGATCAGCAGGACACCCGCCCGCCGCACCCGCTCACGCGGCTGCAGCAGCGGGTTGTCGACCGACGCGTTGGACGCCAGCGCCGTGAGCACCTCGGTGATCGCCTCCGCGTACGGCTTGGAGGCGGTCACCCGCTCCTGCGCCTTGGCGATGCGGCTGGTGGCGACGAGCTCCTGCGCCTTGGCGATCTTCTTGGTGGACTTGACGGTGCGGATGCGCCGCCGAAGTGCCTGTACCTGACCGGCCATGGCTTAGCTCTCGTCCGTGCTGGGCCGGACCTCGCGGGTCACCGTCTCGCGGCTCTCGCTGCCGTCCGCCAGGGGCTCGGCCTGCGCCTCGTTACCGACGTTGCTGCCGGTCTCGCCCTGCTTGAACAGCACCTTGAACTCGTTGACGCCGCTCTGCAGGGTCTCGACCTGCTCGTCGGTCAGCTGACCGGTCGACTCGATCGCCGTGAAGGTCTCGCTGCGGTTGCGCTTGATCCAGTCGAGCAGCTCGGCCTCGAAACGCTTGACGTCGCTGACCGGGATGTCGTCGAGCTGGCCCGTGGTGCCGGCCCAGATGACGACGGTCTGCTCGGCCACCGACAGCGGCGAGTACTGCGGCTGCTTGAGCAGCTCGACCAGGCGGACGCCCTTCTCCAGCTGCGCCCGCGACGCCCGGTCCAGGTCGGAGGCGAAGGCCGAGAAGGCCTCCAGCTCGCGGTACTGGGCCAGGTCGAGGCGGAGCCGGCCGGAGACCCGGCGCATGCCCTTGACCTGCGCCGAACCGCCGACGCGGGACACCGAGGTGCCGACGTTGATGGCCGGGCGCACACCCGAGGCGAACAGGTCCGACTCGAGGAAGATCTGACCGTCGGTGATCGAGATGACGTTGGTCGGGATGTAGGCCGAGATGTCGTTGGCCTTGGTCTCGATCAGCGGCAGACCGGTCATCGAGCCGCCACCGAGCTCGTCGGAGAGCTTGGCGCAACGCTCGAGCAGACGGCTGTGCAGGTAGAAGACGTCGCCCGGGTACGCCTCGCGGCCCGGCGGGCGGCGCAGCAGCAGCGACACGGCGCGGTACGCCTCGGCCTGCTTGGTCAGGTCGTCGAAGACGATCAGGACGTGCTTGCCGTTGTACATCCAGTGCTGCCCGATGGACGAGCCGGTGTACGGGGCGATGTACTTGAAGCCGGCCGGGTCGGAGGCCGGCGAGGCCACGATCGTCGTGTACTCCAGCGCGCCCTGGGCCTCGAGCGTGCCCCGGATGCTGGCGATCGTGGTGGCCTTCTGGCCGATGGCGACGTAGATGCAGCGGACCTGCTTCTGCGGGTCGCCGGACTCCCAGTTGGCCCGCTGGTTGATGATCGTGTCGAGCGCGACCGTGGTCTTACCGGTCTTGCGGTCGCCGATGATCAGCTGGCGCTGGCCGCGGCCGATCGGCGTCATGGCGTCGATCGCCTTGATGCCGGTCTGCAGCGGCTGCTTCACCGGCTGGCGGGACATGACGTTGGGGGCCTGCAGCTCGAGCTCGCGGAAGCCTTCGCTCTCGATCGGGCCACGGTCGTCGATCGGGTTGCCGAGCGCGTCCACGACGCGGCCCAGGAAGGCGTCGCCGACCGGGACCGAGAGGACACGGCCGGTCCGCTTGACCCGCTGACCCTCCTCGATGTGGGTGTAGTCACCCAGCACCACGGCGCCGATCTCGCGGACGTCGAGGTTCAGGGCGACACCCAGCGTGCCGTCCTCGAATTCGAGCAGTTCGTTCGCCATCGCCGAGGGCAGGCCCTCGACGTGCGCGATGCCGTCGCCCGCATCGGAGACGATGCCGACCTCCTCGCGGGAGACCTCGGGCGAATAGGACGAGACGTAGCGCTCTAGCGCCCCCCGGATCTCGTCCGAGGAGATGGTCAGCTCGGCCATCCTCTGCCTTCTCTAGTCGGCTCGGGGCGTCGCCGCCGCCGAGGGCGTGCTCGGGACGTCGCCGCCACCGAGGGGAAAAACTATTTAGCGAACGCCTGCCGGGCTTCGTTGAGTCGCCGCAGGATCGTGCCGTCGTAGAGGTCGGAGCCGACACGGACGCTGACCCCGCCGATGATGCTCGGATCCACATCGACCTTCAGCGTCACCTGCCGACCGTAGATGTCGGACAACTTGGCGGCGAGCCGCTGCTCCTCGGCGTCGTCGAGGAGCTTGGCAACCGTCACGTACGCGACCTGACGGTCCCGCTTCGCGGCGGTCAGCTCGACCAGCCGGCTCAGCGAGGTCTCGAAGCTGCGGCCGCCGAATCCCTCGAGGGCCACCTCGATGAGCCGCCCCGTGCCCACCCGGACCTTGCCTTTCAGCAGGTCCCGGACAAGCTTAACGCGGCGGTCGATCGATGCGCCGGGATCGCCGAGCGTCACGGCCAGCTCGGAGTCACCCGACACGACCTGTCCGAAGCGGAACAGCTCGTCCTCGACCTCGGCGAGTTCGCCCGCCTTCTCGGTGGCCGCCAGCACGGTGTCGACGCCCAGGCGCTCCACCGCGTCGAGCAGCTCGGCCGGCCGGCTGAAGCGGCCGTTGGCCAGGGTCGCCACCGCTTCCACGGCGGTCTCCCCCAGCTTGCCGGCGAGCAGCGAGCGAACCAGCTCGGCCCGGTCGGCACCGCTGCGC
>NZ_JBEZGQ010000668.1:0-4771 GCF_040650095.1 Actinoplanes sp. NPDC048791
CCCCTCCAGGTCGGCTCCGGTACGGTCGGCCAGCACCCGCACGTAGGGCACTTCCTCGCCGCGCTGGGCCAGCAGCGGCATGGCGTGCGGCAGCGGCTCGAGGAACGCCTCGTCGGCGGGTGGCGGAGCCGGCAGCTCCTCCAGCAGGGCCACCTCGCCGCCGGTGGCGAAGACGGCCAGTCCGTAGCGTCCGGGCTGGTAGGGGTTGGTTCTCGACGGCGGTGGCGACGGCGTCCAGGGTCGCCTCGTCGGCGCCCTGCTCGGCGAGTTTCCCGCGCAGGGCCCGCCAGCGCAGGCTCACCTCGTGGTCACCGTTCTCCGAGGCCCGGGTGGCGTCGAGGTAGACCGACACCCAGGGGCCGGGACGGTCGAAGAGCGGGCGAAGAAAGCTCAGATTCATCACATCTCCTCTCGATCTGAGTGCCCGGCTACCCACGGATGAGCGCTTCTCACCCGACTCGCCAGAAAGACTCATACTTTCGGCTAGTCATAGCTCCACTCTTCGGCTACGGTCGACTGCATCGGTCAAGAAGGCGCCGAGATCACCACCATGCGATGTCTCTGTCGCGGTGCGGACCTCACGCCTCTTGACGTGCAGATGTGTTCCTCCGCCGCGGCAGTCCGCGGGTGGTCCGGCAACGGATGCCCACGACGCAGCGTTCGAGAAGAGGAACCACCATGTACGCACCTGCCACGAGGCCGATCCAGTCCCGCCGCCCGTCCGACCACGGCGACGCCGCGACGGAGGAGCGGGGCGTGGAGCTGATCGCGGCCCTGGCCCGGACCCCGCAGGGCGACCCGGCCCGGCCGCGACTGCGGGACGAGACCATCGAGGCCTGGCTGCCGATGACCCGGCGCCTCGCCCGCCGCTACGCCGGCCGCGGCGAGCCGCTGGACGACCTGGTCCAGGCCGCGACCGTCGGCCTGATCAAGGCGATCGACCGGTTCGACGCCGAGGTCGGCGTCGACTTCACGGTCTTCGCGATCCCCACCATCCTCGGCGAGATCAAGCGGCACTTCCGCGACCGCGCGTGGGCCATCCGGGTCCCGCGGCGGCTCCAGGAGATGCGGATGGCGATCAGTGACGCCGGTACGGTCCTGGCGCACAGCCTCGGACGGGCCCCCACGGTCGCCGACATCGCCGGCTACCTCAAGGTCAGCGAGGAGGCGGTGCTCGAAGGCCTGGAGGGCGCCCGCGCGTACAGCACGACCTCGCTCTCCACGCCGGTCGGCACCGAGAGCGGCACGCTGGAGCTCGGCGACACCCTGGGTGACGAGGACGACGACTACGCCCGTACCGAGCTGCATCTGAGCCTGGGGCCCGCGATGAAGTGCCTCACCGAGCGCGAGCGGACCATCGTGACGCTGCGCTTCTTCGGCAACCAGACGCAGACCCAGATCGCCACCCAGATCGGGGTGTCGCAGATGCACGTGTCGCGGCTGCTGTCGGCGGCGCTGCTCAAGCTGCGGAACCGGCTCGGCCCGGACGCCTGCTGATCCCCGTACCTCAGCGACGGGCCCGGCTCCTCCGGCGCCGGGCCGGCACCACCGCGATCACCACGGCGACGGGGTCCTGCCGGGACAGTCCACGCTCGATCTCCGCCGGCACCCGGCGACCCCGTTCGTCGTGCATCTCCCACCCTCCCGGCCGTGGGAAGCGGCGCGCCTACCCCGGCTCGCCGGATCCAAACCCGCCGATTCGTGGTCGCCGGTTAGAACCAGCTGTGGGTGGGTAGGCCGCCGTCATCCGTACGGTGGAGGAGAAGGCATGACTGCTGTCACCCCGCGCCCGGTAGTGACCCGGCCGTGGCCGGTCCGGCGTCAGGTCCGTGGTTCCGCGCTGGCCCGCATGCTGCGCACCACGGACGCGAAGCAGATCGGCATCATGTACATGACCACCGCCTTCGTCTTCTTCCTGGTCGGTGGCTTCATGGCCCTGCTCATGCGGGCCGAGCTGGCCCGTCCGGGCATGCAGTTCCTCTCGCCGGAGCAGTACAACCAGCTGTTCACGATGCACGGCACGATCATGCTGCTGTTCTTCGCGACGCCGATCGTGTTCGCCTTCGCCAACTTCGTGGTGCCGATCCAGATCGGTGCCCCGGACGTGGCCTTCCCGCGGCTGAACTCCTTCGCCTACTGGCTGTACCTGTTCGGCGGGACCATCGCCATCGGGGGGTTCCTGACTCCCGGTGGCGCCGCGGACTTCGGCTGGACGGCGTACACCCCGCTGAGCACCTCGCTGCATTCACCCGGCATCGGCGGCAACATGTGGGTCGTCGGGCTGGCCCTGTCCGGCCTGGGCACGATCCTCGGTGGCGTCAACATGATCACCACCATCCTGACGCTGCGGGCGCCGGGCATGACGATGTTCCGGATGCCGATCTTCACGTGGAACATCCTGATCACCAGCCTGCTGGTCATCGCGGTCTTCCCGTTCCTGGCCGCGGCGCTGTTCGCGCTGGCCGCCGACCGCGTGCTCGGCGCGCACGTGTTCGACGTGGACACCGGCGGCCCGATGCTCTGGCAGCACCTGTTCTGGTTCTTCGGCCACCCCGAGGTCTACATCGTGGCGCTGCCGTTCTTCGGCATCGTCACCGAGGTCATCCCGGTCTTCAGCCGCAAGCCGGTCTTCGGCTACAAGGGCCTGGTCGGTGCCACGATCCTCATCGGCATGCTGTCGTTCAGCGTGTGGGCGCACCACATGTTCGCCACCGGACAGGTGCTGCTGCCGTTCTTCAGCCTGCTGAGCTTCCTCATCGCCGTGCCCACGGGTATGAAGTTCTTCGTGTGGATCGGCACGATGTGGCGTGGCCAGGTCAGCCTCGAGACCCCGATGCTGTTCGCGATCGGCTTCATGGTGACCTTCCTGCTCGGTGGCCTGACCGGTGTGCTGCTGGCCTCCCCGCCGATCGACTTCCACGTGCACGACAGCTACTTCGTCGTGGCGCACTTCCATTACGTGCTGTTCGGCACGATCGTGTTCGCGGTGTTCTCCGGCATCTACTTCTGGTTCCCGAAGATGTTCGGCCGGATGCTCGACGACCGCCTCGGCAAAATCCACTTCTGGCTGACCTTCCTCGGCTTCCACACCACCTTCCTGGTCCAGCACTGGCTGGGCGCCGAAGGCATGCCGCGGCGGTACGCCGACTACCTCGCGGACGACGGCTTCACCGCACTCAACACCGTCTCGACCATCGGCTCGTTCATCCTCGGCGCGTCCACACTGCCGTTCCTGTACAACGTCTGGCACTCGTACAAGGCCGGGGTGCTGGTCACGGCGAACGACCCGTGGGGCCACGGCAACTCCCTGGAGTGGGCCACCTCGTCGCCGCCACCGCTGCGCAACTTCGACAAGATGCCCCGGATCCGTTCCGAGCGGCCGGCTTTCGACGCGAAGTTCCCCGAGCTGGCCGCCGGTGAGCAGTCCGAGGCCGGGCCGCCGGAGGGCGGTGCCCGGCCGCTGACCAGCGAGTCCGACAGCGGCGCCCGGTACCAGGAGGACACCGACCACCGGCTCGAGGAAGGCCGGTAGGTCCCGGCGGTGGGCTCGTCGCCCACCGCCGGATCCCGGGCTTTTCAGCTGCAGGAAGGCAGCCCCTTCAGGACGCCCCCGCGGTAGGCGCCGATCCGGTCGAAAGCGCTGGCCTCCTGCTGGGACCCGGCCCGGCCGAACGCCAGCAGAGCCGCCACCGCCTCGTCGAGATCGCCGGGCGACAACCGGATCCCCGATGCGGGATCACGGGTCAGCAGATCGTTCGTCCACGCCCCGGCGAAGCAGTCCACCGCGAGCTGGCCCGCCCGGTCCTGAGTCCGCGCACCACGGCGGTCCTGGACCGCCCGGGCGAAGAGGTCCCCGAGCAGCATGCCGACCGCGTTGTCCCCGATGCGCTGGTACAACTGCTGCCCGAGCTGCTCGTCGTCGAACGCGATGAAATCGCCGTCCGGGCAGTAGAAGGCCGCACCGCCGGCCGAGGAGTCCGGGGCCGGGCAGGACGGCGCCGAGCCGCTCTCGAACGGCTGCACCCCCAGCGGCTCCCAGGGCCGGCCGGTGAGCTGCGGGTACACCCGCGCCCAGTACGCCTGGGCATCCTTGCTGAGGGAGTCCACCGCCTCCGCGTACGGCAGATCCCCACCCGTGGCGGCCTCCTCCTGAGTGGTGAAGGGCACCTCGGTCACCGGCACGTTGTCCGCCCGGTAGTCGGCGCAGAGCGACACGCCCTTCTCCACGCCGTCCTGCATGGCCCGGATCCGGTCGAAGGCGTTGCCGTGCGCCTGCGGGTTCTGCGCCGCGGTGCCCGGCTCGTCGCGCAGCAGCAGCATCCCGGCGACCGTGTTGTCGAGCTGGGCCGGGGTGACGCTCTTGAACGCCGTCGACCGGCCGGCCAGCACGTCGGCGGTCCAGGCCCCGGCGAAACAGTCGGCCTGCTGCTCCAGTACGACCGTGGGCTGCTCGGTGACGCCCAGCCGGGACTGGATCGCGTGCCCGTACTCGTGGGCCATGACGAAGCCGACCAGCAGCGGGCCGAAATCGCTGTACAGCTGGGGGATCAGCGTCTCGGCGTCCCAGGCGATGAAGTCGCCGGCCGGGCAGTAGAAGGCGTTCGGCTGATATTCGGCGGCCTGACCGCCGCAGGCCGGCGCCGGGTCCGACCGGGTGTACGGGTGGTAGCCGCCCTTGATCGGCGTGAAGGCGGCACCGCCGGCGACCCGCGGGTAGGCCGCCGACCAGAAGCGCTCGACGTCGCGCAGCGCCCCGGTGACGACGTCGCCG
>NZ_JBEZGQ010000669.1:0-4770 GCF_040650095.1 Actinoplanes sp. NPDC048791
CGGTGCCGGAGCCGGGCCGGCAGCACCTGCCGGATCGTGGTCAGCGCGCGGGCGGCCGCCTCGGCGAGTCCGCTGCCCGCGGTGCCGGCGGCGAGCTGCAGGGCGACGGTGAGGGCGACGGCCTGTTCGTCGTCGAACAGCAGCGGCGGCAGCTCGGTGCCGGCGCTGAGCCGGTAGCCACCGTCGGGCCCCTTGGCCGCGGCGATGGGATAGCCGAGCTCCCGGAGCCGGTCGACGTCCCGGCGCACCGTCCGCAGGCTGATCTCCAGCCGGTCGGCCAGCAAGGTGCCCGGCCAGTCCCGGCGGGACTGCAGCAACGACAGCAGGGCCAGCAGTCGGGCGGAGGTCTTCGGCATGACGGCGATTCTGCCGGAAGAAGAGGACACACCCTGTCACCTATGGCTGCGAATCTTGAGTCCAAGCAACCGAGACAGGAGTCATCATGAGCGTCACCACCACGACCCACCTGAACTTCCGCGGCGACGCCCGGGAGGCGCTGACCTTCTACCAGTCCGTGTTCGGCGGTCAGACGGTCCTGCTGACCTACGCCGACGCCCACAACGTCACCGACCCCGCCGAGGCCGACCAGATCATGTGGGGGCAGGTCCAGGCCCCGAACGGCTTCCATGTCATGGCGTACGACGTACCCGGCCACCAGACCTACAGCCCGGGCGACAAGCCGGTCTTCGTCTCGGTCCGCGGCACGGACGAGGCCGAGCTCACCACGTACTGGAAAGGTCTGTCCGACGGCGCGACCGTCGTCCAGGACCTGGGCCCGGCCGGCTGGAGCCCGCTCTACGGCATGCTCAAGGACCGCTTCGGCGTGACCTGGGTCCTCGACGTCGCCGTCGCGTTCGCTCAGTAACGGAAGTTGGTGACCAGCGACTTCAGGTCGCTGGACAGCCGGGCGAGCTCCGCGGTGGCCTGCTGTGACTGGGTCACGCCCTCGCTGGTCAGCCGGGCCGCCTCGGCCACACCGGTGATGTTGAGGGCGATGTCGGACGTGCCGGTGGCCGCCTCGCTGACGCTGCGGTTCATCTCGGCGGTGGTGGCCGTCTGCTCCTCCACCGCCGAGGCGATGGTCGTCTGGAAGTCGCTGATCCGGGCGATGACCGAGCTGATCTCCTCGATGGCGGTCACCGCGCCGGTGGTGTCGGCCTGGATGGCCTGGACCCGGCGGGAGATGTCCTCGGTGGCCCGGGCGGTCTCCTGGGCCAGGTCCTTGACCTCGGAGGCGACCACGGCGAAGCCCTTGCCCATCTCGCCGGCCCGGGCCGCTTCGATGGTGGCGTTGAGGGCGAGCAGGTTGGTCTGCTCGGCGATGGCGGTGATGACCTTGATGACGTTGCCGATCTCGGCCG
This sequence comes from Actinoplanes sp. NPDC048791, assembly GCF_040650095.1. NCBI lineage: Bacteria > Bacillati > Actinomycetota > Actinomycetes > Micromonosporales > Micromonosporaceae > Actinoplanes > Actinoplanes sp. NPDC048791. The sequence continues at coordinate 1,362 of NZ_JBEZGQ010000669.1, forward strand.
ACGACTCACCGAGCTTGGTCATCGTGGCCGAGGTCGCCGCCGTGACCGCGACCGCCTGGGAGGCGACCTGGGCGGCCTCGGTGGCGTTCTGCGCGATCTCGCGGATGGAGGCGCCCATCTCCTCACTGCCGGCCGAGACGGTGTCCACGCTGCGGGAGATCTGCTCCGCGGCGGCGGACACCGTCTGCGCCTGCGCGGAGGTCTCCTCGGCCGAGGCGGCGATCTGCGTCGCGGTGCTCGACATCTCCTCCGACGCACCGGCCAGCGAGGTGGCCGAACCGTCGATCGTCGCGACCGTCGACCGCAGATTGACCACGGCGGCGTCCAGAGCCTGACCCATCCGGCCGGGCTCGTCGCGGGAGGTGAGACCGCTGGTACGGGTCAGGTCACCCGCGGCCAGGGCGTCGCAGACCTCCTTGACCCGGTGCAGCGAGCGCACGATGCCGCGGGCCACCAGCACCCCCAGCCCGAGCGCCAGCAGCGCCCCGATGACCAGCAGCAGAATCGACTGGACGCGGCTCGACCGGTAACTCGACCCGGCCGCCGCGGCAGCCTTGGCCGCGTTGGCGTCCTCTCGGCTCACCAGGCCCTCGACGTCCTCGGTGATGGCCGCCATCACCGGCACCACCTCGGTGTCGCGGACCTTCTGGTATCCGACGATGTCGTGGGCCTTTCCCAGCGGGATCAGCTGCTTCTCGACCACCTGGACGTATCCCTGCCACCGCGACCGGAGGTCGGCGAAGATGGACTGGTCGGCGGGACCGCTGTCGCCGTACGTGCCATAGGCCGCGTCGAACTTCTGCTTGTCGGCGGCGAACGCGGCGACATACTTGTCGGCGCTGGCGTCGTCCTGCGAGATCACGACGTTGGAGACGTCGGAGCGGGCCTGCTTGACCGTCACGTCCAACTGGCCCATGGCCTTGATCCCGATCACGTTGCTGCTGTAGAGCGACTGCGCGGACGCGCTGGCCTGGCTCAACGCCGCCAGCCCGACGACCCCGACCGCGACCGCGACCCCGACCGCGACGGCGATCGCGGTGACGATCTTGACGTTGACCCCGAGGTCGGCGACAAAATGCCGGCCGGAGGCAGGATTCGCTGTGGCGCTCATCGGACAAACTCCTCGGCCGCGTGCCGTCAGCCGCAGACCAGGCCGATCGGGCACTGTGACGGGCATGAGGACATCCGGCCAGCCTGCCGGTCGGTCCCCGGGACCGAGAAAGGACCGGCATCCGGGCTGTGGGTCCGCGCCCACGACGGCCTCTGCCGAAACTCCTCGGAGGACCGCGTGATCGACCGGTCCCCGCCACACTTTAGGAGCACAGAGCAGGCCAGGAGGGCGGTTCGGCTATTCCGCCGCAGGAGATCGCCGGCCGAGGTAGCGGTCGGCGACGACCGCGGGCTGCTCCACGACCCGGCCCTGCGCCAGGTCCCGGGCCAGCCGCAGGTACTGCGCGTGCGTCCAGGCCAGCGGCGTCGCCGAGAACGTCGGCGTGCCCGGCTCGAAGCGGCCCTGTCCCGCCGGGGAAGTGTGGTCCCACACCTGCTCGGGGAGCATGCCGCCGGGGCCGGTGGTACGGGTCATCGCGGCCAGCCGGGAAGCCGCCGACCGCAGGTCACCCGCGGCGATCTCGTACTCGGCGCGTTCGCCGCTGAGCAGGGGCCAGGCCCGGCCACGGGAGACCAGGGAGCCCGGCGGCTCGTCGTACTCCCACTGGCTGCCGTCGAGTTGCTCACCGAAACCGTCGAACGAGGCCCGGTGCCAGAAGAAGCCCCGCGGGGTGGCCACACCGAGCTGCGCGTCCACCACGGCCAGAGTGTTCACCACGTCGGGGTCGGACGGCGACAGGATGCCGAGGCGGACCAGGTCGAGGAAGCTGGGGTCGACCACCCGCCGCTGGTCCACATCGACCGGTCCGCTGTCGCCGATGCTGTACGTGGTGCCGGCGTCCGGGTTGCCGTCCTTGGTCAGCCGCAGGAAGTACGGCCGGGCCGAGTACGGGCCGGTGCTCGTCACCGTCCACGACTTGACCCGGTCCCGCCAGGAGTCGGCCGTCGCGAGATACCGCCGGCTCGACGCCGGGTCACCGTGGGAACGCGCGAGCGCGGCGGCACACACCAGGCCGGCGATGGCCGTGGCGATGGTGTTGGGCGAGTAGCCCGACTGGTTCTCCCAGCGTTCCTGCGGCGTGAACGGCGCCCCGGGATACCCGATCAGGAAGTCGGCCGCCCGCTTGACGCCCGGCCAGGTGTCCCCGCGACCCAGCTGGTAGGCCAGCACGATCGGCAGCGCCGCCTCGTCGAGCTGCAGGCCGCCCCACACCGGGGTGCCGTCCACCTGGGAGTTCTGCGGGAACGAGCCGTCCGGCTTCTGCTGCACGTCGAAGAGGAAGTCCAGGGCGCGGTTCGCGCCGGCGCGGTCACCGGCGGCGATCAGTCCCGTGGCGATCTGGTACAGGTCGCGCGACCAGACCAGGTGGTAGGGCCCGGACGGGTCATCCGTGCCGAACGCCCACGGTGAGGCCGGCGCCGCGACGTACGCCCCCGGGTGGGTCTTGTCCTCGGAGGCGGCGAGGACCATCGCGGAGGTGCGGTAGAGCTGCCGCTGCGCGGGGCTGCGCAACACCCGCGGCGGGGCGCTCAGGCCGGCCAGATAACGCTTCCAGCCGTACGCGTAAGAGCGTGCGACGCTGCCGAAGCCGTCCCGCAGAGAAAGCCGGGCAGTGGTCAGCGCCTCGGCGGCGGAGCCGGCGAAGCCGAGCGCGATAGTGCTGTGCCGCCCGCGCAGCGCGGCTGTCTGCACCAGGTTGCCGGCCGGGGCCGACGAGTAGTGCCAGTCCATCCGCCCGTCGCGCAGGTCGGTGAGCCCGTCGCTGACCCCGGCGAAACCGCTGGACGTGGCGGTGAAGGAGCCGGTCAGCGCACTCGACACCGCACCGTCCGTGGCGAGCAGCGCTTCGCCGGAGGTACGCCCCGAGTCGCCCGCCCGGGTGTTGCCCAGCGCCGGGTCGTAGACCGCGAACAGCTCATGACCACGCGGCGCGGCGAACGACAGGTCAACCAGGACAGCCGACCGCGCGGGGTCGGTCGTGTAGTCGGCGGTGAGCCGCCACCCGGAGCCGTCGTACGTCTGCCGGAAGCGCAGGCCGTCGAGCTGCTCGGTGCGGACGGCGGCCTTGGCGATGCCGCCGCGGGCGGTCACCACGAAGGTCAGGGAGCGGGCGCTCGGCCCGCCGATGGTCGGGTAGAAGATCTCGCCCAGGCCGCCCTCGCGCTGCACGGTCGCCCACACCTTGCTCTCCCGCGTCCGCGAGGTGAGCAGGCCCGACTTGTCGGCCGGCAGGTACTGCTGATCAACCCCGGGTGCCCCCGGGGCCGCCCCGGTCGCGGGGGCGACGGGTGCGAGCCC